>CAZFTW010000032.1:5278-7685 GCA_964521925.1 uncultured Candidatus Saccharibacteria bacterium
AGAGAGGGCTGGAAAAAAGGAGAAGCAAGCAGAGAGAAGTTTAGAGAAACTATGCGCAACAAGCGTAATGAGAGGATGAAAAAGATTTACAACGCTTGTGTTACAAAAATGTCAAAAATATCCGAAGATGCGTTTTTTGTTGCTGGCTTGATGCTGTATCTTGGGGAAGGCAGTAAGACAAATTATTCAAAAATAGCATTAGCCAACACTGACCCCAAAATAGTTTTATTTTTTTACAAAATGGCTAAATGATTTTTTGGATATACCAAAAGAAAGATTGAAGGTCCAGCTTCATCTTTATCCCAATATGGATATTGAAAAAGAAACAGAATTCTGGAAAAATATATTGAGTTTTGAAGATAATCAATTCTACAAACCCTATATTTCCAAGATTTTAAGAAGCAGCTTTACTTACAAGGAGTCATTTCGTCATGGAACCTGCTCTGTTTATTTTGGAAGTGTTGAGAAAAAATCAGAATTAATGGCGAGTATCCAAGCATTCATAGATTTATATCTAGGTAGAAATATCTGACAATACAATGCGCGCGTAGCTCAGTGGTAGAGCATCCGTCTGATAAGCGGAAGGTCCTAGGTTCGATCCCTAGCGCGCGCACCACAATAAAACTGAATGACTTTTTTGAAGCCAAATCGTGGGCGGCGCGTAGCGCCGCCCATTGAGTTGATGGCGGAATCTCTGAATCGCTCGACGGCCTGACGGCCGTCTCGCGGTTGGCCAAAAGGAGGTTCGAACCGAACAACTCGAGATTTTGCGGGCCCTTTCTTTTTGATATAAAAACCGCTAAAATCTTAATGTTAGAGGAATCGATATTTACATGAAACATGGATTTGAAAATACTTTGGAATATGCACCTACTGACCCAGCTTCCGCTTCTCAGCGGTTTTTGTTATTCGTAGAAAATCTTAGAAATATACAAGGGGTTTTAAAATCGGAGGAATATGAAAGTTCTGGCAACAGCGGAGAAATTAAAGTTGATACAGATCCAAATAATAAAAGGTCAATGTTAGTAAAAACAGACACAGGAGCTTTAGTAAATGCCGACAGAGAACTTGCCACTGAACGACTCTCTGCTTGCGTTGAACTATTTGTTCAAGGACCCGGTGTCAATTTTCTAGTCCACTTAACCCCCTCAACTAATTTAGGATATTATTACCACCGATTTCCTAACGCAGAAGAAATAATTAGAGCAAAGGTACAAAAAATGTTAGAGCCTTTGGCTCAAGCGGTAGAGTTAAGCAGTTGTCATGGTTTAATAGTGCCAAACGAAGGAAACAATAGTGGCGGTACTTATGATAAATCTAATGTTTCGCAAGCGTGGACAAGACTCAGAGATAAACTTGTGGAAGCAGGACTTGGAGATGTTGTGATTAGCGAACCTCTTCCACTCGACGAAGCAACCCCTTATTACAATCCGCAAGAACCAGATTTAATATTCGCGGGAGGACTTGCTGTTGATGCTGAAAACACTAATTCGGCGCAAACACAGAAAAAACAAGTTCGTATTTCTATACAATCAGGTAAACTCATAAGTTGATTTTCAATTTTGGGCAACGCGCCAGTTTTTAACTGGCACACCCTCGGGATTTTCCTGAGACATCAATTCTCGTATCTTGGATGCGGCAACATCGGTTATTGTGATCACGGCGACCTTCCTAATGTGTAAGAACTATGATATAATAATACACGATTTGCGCATGATAGTGAAGGCGATGGGCCGGTAGTTCAGTGGTAGTCCCGACATTCTCGAATTTTTTAATTTCGTTAGAATGTCGAGGATCCTCGATACAGCAACAAAATCTAAAATTTTGGCTGTATCGGGAAATGCCGCTTTTGTCCCGATTTCTACAATTTTAAAAATGTTTTATCTTTATATTCTTGAATCAGTAAGATTCGGTACATATTATATTGGGGTATCTAAAGCTCCAGAAGAGAGGGCACGTAGCCACAATAGCGGAAAGGTTAGGTCAACAAAACATAAAAGACCGTGGAGAAAAATATATCAAGAAAAGTTTAAAACTCTGGCTATGGCTAGAAGAAGAGAGTTATATTTGAAGTCACTAAAGAAGAGAAGTGCCATAGAAAAGATTATAAAACATTTTAAAATTGTTTAAGAAATCGAGGATTCTCGATAACAGAGGTGGGCCCTTAGCTCAGTTGGTAGAGCGCCTCATTTGTCCCGATTTTTACAAAAAAAGTTTTTTGATAAAAATCGAGGATTCTCGATAAATCAGGATGGGCCGGTAGCTCAACGGTAGAGCACTCGGTTTGCATCCGAGAGGTTAGGGGTTCAAGTCCCCTCCGGTCCACCATTTCCAGTTTTCATTCTTTCCACTACCACGTCAGACGGTTTTTCCGGGTAGTAGTTAGGTTTCTTTGTTGCCAAGAAAA
>CAZFTW010000033.1:0-7661 GCA_964521925.1 uncultured Candidatus Saccharibacteria bacterium
CTTACTCGCGCGCGATAAGCGGTGTCGAACTGCATAGCTCCTTGTCCCCCAAAATACGACTGGCAGGTTGGGCATGATATTTTCTCGCTGTCTACCGCCGGACTGCCAGGCGCGCTCTGATAGTTTATCTGAACCTGATAAGCCGACTGGGGACTGCCGCTTGGGTCGGAATACTCCCAATTGACGGTTGCCGAAGGCCCGATAGTGCAGTAGTCGGGAACAATCACAGAAACATTAAATGGGTTGGGTGTACCGGAACATTCCAGCCAGCATTCCGTCCCCCCAAAACCGTCTGACTCGCACACTTCTTTGCACAAGTGGTCAGCATTAGAAATTTGTACGTTAAACAACGCAAAAGCAGTGGCAACCAAGGGAATAAAAAATAAGATCATGGTTGCTTTTCTCATACACATAATATTACGCGAAAATAATGCGCAAAACAAAAACCCCGCCAAGGCGGGGCCTACTTTCCAAAATATTTTTGCAATATTTCGAGACGGGCAGTGCCGCAGCCGACCCAGCGATAACCCTGGGACTGGGACCTGGTGCACAGCGATTCAATTACGGCCGCTCCCTCGAACAGCTCATCGTAGACGGCAAATACCGGAACATCGTCAAATATCGGTCTCCCCAGTTCAGGGTCGACGGTTGTTTTTGCCGAACGCATCCACGATGCGTAACTCTCGACCTCTCCTCTGGAGCTGGGATATAAAGGCGGGCCCTTCCGGCCAGGGTATTTGGTATCGTCAAAAGCAAACTGAAAAGTCGGGAAGACAAGGTAGCTGCGCCCGGTTTGCTCTTTGAACTGGTTGATCAGCCGGTGGAGCCCCCTAAGCCCGTCCCTGTAGCCACTGATCATCTTCTGGTAGGTTCCGGCGCCGGTGGCATACTCCATGAAACCATCCAGGGCCCTAAGAGTGCTCATGAACTGGTGAAATCCCTCATAGTTAGATGGGTTTAAAAATGGGATTTCCAGTATATTAACTGAACCGATGAAAAACACCGGATATTTGGATTTCACCTCCTCAAGCAAGCTCGCAAAGTCGCCCTCCATCTGGATCACGGACCACATAAAGATCGCTGCCCGGCCGTTCACGGTCACATACCGATGCTCGTTCGGCAGAATGACATTCCTGAAAATGAAACCGATATCATCAAGGAACGCCTTCCGGTTGAGGGGCAAGTCCATATCCTTTGGCCCGTTAAATTCAACATAGTTGCAGTTGCCGTTAACGTGCTCATAGAGCACGAAGAACGGCCGCGAACTGTTATCGCCCAAATAGTTTGACAGCCACTGGTTATAGTCTTGGTTGCCGGGACAAACGTTGAACTCCAGTATGTCGGCCCCGGAGCCGTAGAAGTTAAGCTGCCGGTCCTGCTCCATTATCTGCGCCGGAGACGGGTTTCGGCCCGGCGTGGACAGGCGCGGAACGGGCTGGACTGTCTGCCACCGCGGAATATTCATCCACGGATAGCGATTGGCAAACCAGCCGTCGATATTCTTTAACTCTACCCCCTCGATCCGGTCGGAAATACCATCCGAACCATATGCGGGGGACCCGGTTCCAAACATCAGACCGGTCAAGACAAGTATCAGCACTGACTTTTTGGCCATAAGCCGCCTTTTCAAAGACCTGATGACCGAAATAATAAAACAAAAGCGATTGATTTACAATCGCTCGATGGCCCTAGTTTCCCAAAAACCGGCGGCCTATTTCACGCTGGTGGGAAACCAGATCGGGGAAGTTTCTTACGCCCCGAAAGCCGTTAACATCGGCGTATACGAACCACAGAAATGAGGTTGTGCCATAGTTGCCGCTGACGGCTAACTCGTAATACCAGTCCATCTGGCACGGAGAAAGCATTCTCCACGGCCCGCCGATAAAAGACGGAGCGACCATCATGAGCGGCTTGCCGTAAGACCTCACGGCGTCATAGTAAGGAAGTACCTGGCTATCAAAGAGAGCTTTTTGCTCCGGGTCGCATTCGGGAGAAGTCGGAATATAGTAAGCATCAACGCCGATAACATCGACGTTATTGGGGGGTGGAAAGTGAGGCATGACATTATCAACAATGACCGTTGGTATTCCAGGGAAGGTCTGGTGGATATTGTCGATTATTTGTTCAAGATATCCCTTGGCTATCTCAAACTTTTCTTCTCTGCTCTTGCCTTGGAATATCGGCCACTCATCGTAGTGGCCCTGGCTGATAAGAGTGTACCATTCTTCAGAGGGGGCAATATAAGCAAGCGAAGACATGAAATCAGTACTGACCATGTCCTGCTTAACTTTCTCCAGGTATGCATTCCTTGCATCCATGTCCACGAAGAGGGTCTGACTGCTGTCCGGACCAAGGGGCAGCTGAAGCATTACCTTAACCCCGGCATTTCGGACAAGGTTTGCGGCTCCGGGGTCCCAGCTGTTGTTGGGGCCATTGTCGTATCTCATGTTCACTATGTTAGCAAAGTCCGCGATCTCGTGAGTATAGGATTGGTTCTTTGCCGGGTCTTCGACAAAGTAGTAGCCGTAGTATCGCATTCTCCTTGCGGGACTGCCAATACCAGAAGGACCTATTAGGTTGTGAAAAAAATCACAACCGGCAGCGACGCTTGCGACAAACGCAAGCAGGGAAATATTGAACAGCAGCCGTTTTCTTGCCATTTTCCAGCCTTTTTCAAAGACCTGATGCTTAGAACTTTAAATCAAAAACGGCTGCCCCGCAACCGTTTTTAACCACTAAGCGCTCGCTACCGAAGTGTGCCGGCGATATATGCTGCGAGTTCTTTTGCGCTTATCCTTTCCTGCTTCATGGTATCCCGGTCCCGGATGGTGACGGTATTGTCTTCGAGCGTCTGGAAGTCAACGGTAATACAGGACGGCGTGCCTATCTCGTCCTGCGCGTAATATCTTTTTCCGATGTTTCCCCGGTCGTCCCAGGCCACGGAAAATTCTTTTCGGAGCGAGTCGTATATTTCTTTCGCTTTCGCCACAAGCTCCGGTTTGTTCTTGAGCAACGGGAACACCGCCGCTTTATATGGCGCGATCTTGGCCGGAAACTTCAAAACCGTTCTCTCGTCCTCTTCTTGATACGCTTCAAGCAAAGCAACCAACACCGACCTATCCAAACCGAATGTCGGTTCCACCACGTGGGGTATGAATCTTTCCCCCGTTTCAGGATCGGTATAGCTCAGGTCCTGGCCGCTTTTCTCGATGTGATTCTTAAGGTCAAAATCGGTTCGATATGCCAAACCGTAAAGTTCCTTGCGTCCGAAAGGATAGTCATAGTCAAAATCTATCGTCCGCTTGGAATAGTGGGCCCGCTCTCCGTCCGGTATCTCCGACTCGTGGACGTTACCGGGATCAACGCCAAGCTCTTTCAGCCAGGCGTGCATTTCTTTGCGCCAGTATTCGAACCATTTCTCCCAGTCCTTCTCATGGACGAAATATTCGAACTCCATCAGGTCAAATTCGCGGGTACGGAAAATGAAATTGCCGGGAGTTATCTCGTTGCGGAAAGCCTTGCCCTGGGAAGCGATGCCGAAAGGCAGGCGGACCCGGGTCGAATCCAGCACGTTCTTGAAGTTGACGAACATTGCCTGGGCTATCTCTCCACGCAGATATGCCGTCGCCGACGAGTCCTCGGTCGGGCCGAGCCGGATGGGAAACAGGAGATTAAATTGCTTTGGTTCGGTGAACTCTTTGCCGCCGCAAACCGGGCACTTACCTTCTATCTGGTCAGCGCGGTAGCGGTTGTGACACTTTTTGCATTCAACCAAAGGGTCGGAAAATCCGGAAACATGGCCTGATGCTTCCCAGACCTTGGGGTTCATTATCAGCGCGGCGTCTATGCCGACCATATCGTCCCGTGATTGGACGAATTTCTTCCACCATAACTGCTTGATGTTGTTCTTCAGCTCAACGCCAAGCGGGCCGTAGTCCCAAGAATTGGCGAGTCCGCCGTAAATCTCCGACCCGGGAAATATAAAGCCGCGGCGTTTACAGAGTGAAACAATTTTCTCCAACAAATTATCTTTTGTGGTTTTGATCATTGGGGATTTTTAGAAATTAGGATTTAGAAATTAGAAATTTACTGAACAGTGCCTTGATTGGGCTTGTCAGTCAGGTCGTCGATGGTCATGTCGCCCAGAGGCAGGATTATGTTCTGTTTGGTAAAGCTGTCGGTCGCCGAAAGTTTTGCGTTCTTTACCAATGTGACCGGACTGCCTATTTGGTTGCTCGATGGCCTTATTTTTATCTGAAAACTGGCCTCGTATTTATCCCCCGTCACTCCGATACCCCGAGGCAGGACGCCCAAATTCCAAATCACTTCCGAGGTATTCTTGTTGAATGTGAGCTCGGGCTGGCCCGCCGTCACGCTGGTCACATTCTGCCAATCCACACCGGAAGGCAGGATACCGCTTAAGCGGACCGAGCTCATATCGTTGCCGGGATTGGTTACCTGCCAGTGAACGGTAAATACCGTGTCTTTGCCGGATTCGGGCGGCAGGGGGCCGGATGAACCGAAAGCCGGGTCGGTATGATATATCAGCTGCCGGAAAGTGGGCTGGGTCGTGATCTTGGTGGTCAAGATGTTCTTGGTCGAAACTTCGTCCCCTCCGACCCCGGACGGAACGTTCGGCGTGCTCAAGGTCGCCGTCGCCTGCACGAATAAATTCTTGGAACCGGAAACGCCGGAGAAAACATCGCTCTTCAGCTTTACCCGGAATTGGACCTGGCCCCTTTTGTTGGGGGACAGATTCGCGAAATCGGGAACGGAACCGGCGTTCCAGATAATAGTATGATTCCCGTTGTCAAAAAATCCGCCCTTAGTGTCTAACGAGGAGAAATCATACATCTGCCCGTCGAGTTTGACCGAGAGCGTCAGGCCGATAAGGTTGAAGTTGGAACTGTTCGAATATTTAACGGTATAGTTCAGGTCGTCTCCCGGAAACGCCGAATACGAAGACGAGTCGTTGACCAGAACATCCACGCTCATCAAAGGGTTTGCGACATCGGTCGAGACCTCGGCTTTTTCGTAATTGACATACTGGTCGGCTATTTTCCTCCTCAATACCACGGATATCTTCTTGGTCTCGCCCTCTTTTCCGGTAAGCACGCCCTGGATGTTGATCCTGCCTCCGGCATCACGCTTCAAAAGCGGCACGGTCCAGGTGTTGCTTCCCTGGGACGGAGACGGCGTAAAGTTCTGGGGCACAAAACCATCCGGATAAGAGAACTGGAACAAAAGATCGGCTATATCTTTTCCGGATTCGTTCCGGTAATCCAAAATATAATTGACGCTTTGGCCCGGGACGGCGTTGGGCGGAGCCACCAATGTTAAGGATACGGGCAGAGATACTATGGTTGTTGAAGCGGATGCTTCTTTCTGAAACTGCGTCCTCAAGTCGCCGGCCTTGAATAACACTTCCGCTTTGGCATTCTTGATGTTACCCCTGTCGCCGACTAGAAAGGCCTTGAACTCCATTTCGGTTTTTTGCCCGGCCGGGAGATTATCTATCTTGAATTCCTCGGTCAGATCAGCCGCTATCGAACCTTCTTTGATGACAACTGAATCGTCAGGATAAGTGAATTTCAAAGTAATGCCGTCCAAGTCCACGCGCGAGTCATTACCAAAAGTAAGTTTATATGAAACCTCGTCTCCCACCGATGCCTGGCTGGGGCCTTCGATCTCAAGCTCGACGCTGGACTCGCTGAAAGACGGCCGGCCAAACCAGAAAGACACGAAACTCACTATCAAAAGGAGTAGTGCCAGCAGGACAAGCCACTTCAGCAAGCTTTTGTTATATAGAATAGACATTATTACTCTTATTGTAGCACGGAATAAATGAAGTCCAACGACCTTAAGCGGGTGCCCGCAGCATCTTCAAATGTGCGGTCAGGGTCTGACAAAGCTCCTTGTCCGTAGCCCAAAACCCCCAATAGGTAAAACTGCTGCTGACGAAAGAATGTAAGCGCCGCTTCCGGCTTGACCCGGCTGTCCAGCTTTTCCAAAACGCCAACTATGAACTCCCAAAGTTTTTCATCCTTCTGAAAGTCGAAAACCATTTTGTCGATAACGTCGGCGAAGAATTGAGCTACAGATAGCAGACGAATGTTAGATTTAAGATTTACGAATGATCTTTCGGCTTGGGCGGCAGCGATTATCGGAAGCGAGCGGCCGTTGATGAGCTCGAAGTCAACCAAATTCAAATTATCCAGATGCATGCCCTGCATTGAACTGCCCTTCAAAACGCTTTTGGCCACAGCCGTGAGCTTGCCGAATTCCTGCGTATAACAAGTAACCAGCTCGTCATACTCGTTCGTCGGCTGTTTTTTGATTATTATTGCTTTAGTTCTCATTGGCCAGTTTTAATAATTCTTCCAACGCCATAGGCAGCTCATTTACTCCATCATCTCCGGCAATATGGCCCATATTTTTTAACATTATGACTTTTACTCCCAAGTTATTTTTAAATAACTCCGCGTCGCTCAACGGCACATATGGGTCGTTGTCCGAATTGATCAACACAAATTTTGTTACGTGTTGTTTTATTTTTTCAAAATCAATCGTTGTGTTTATCCATTCATCGGCTATTTCTTTCGTATAATCCTCGTCCCAAGTTTCATCTGTCAGATTAAACCACCCGGCAACAAATATAACTCCGCCGACTTTCTGATTCTTTGGAAGTTGTTCTAAATACCTCATTATCGCCTGACATCCAATGCTGTGGCCTATAAAATACGTATCCGCATTTGCACTCCCTACTTCGTTCAATTTGTTAACCCATTCAGAAATTTTGGGATGCCAAGTATCCGGCATTTCCGGAATAACGGTCTGCCAACTTTTTTATCTAAATTATTTTTAACCCAAACCAACCATGCTTCATTAGGATTACCTCCCCAACCATGAATGATGAATACCCGTTTCATATTATTTTTGCCAAAGCCCCAGCCAGATCTTTTTTCCGGGAGAAAGTTCGAATTCTTTCTCGACATCATAATTCTTATTGTCCTTGGAGTAATTTTCCAAGTTTTTCAGGAGCGTCTCCTCTTTTATCTGCCCTTCCCAATCTTTCAAAACAATATTCACTTCCTCGTTTTCACTGTGCCATTGCCCAAATACTTTTTCATCTAAGCGATATTTGGCTTCTTTTCTCATATCCTGTATCTGGCGCATCAGTTCCCTGGCATAACCTTCTTTGGTCAGAGCTTGGTCCAGTTTCAGTTCCAGGACAATCTTTGCCTGCTGGCTCCTATCATAGACAACATTCTTAACGTTCAGCTCTTCTTTGATGAGCTCATCCAAACCGGAAGGAAATTCCGAAGATAGACCAAGAGTAGCCGAGCGCAACGGCTGGCGGACTTTCATCTGATTGGCCTTTCTGATCGCCAGTCCTTCCGCTATTAAACTTCTGACCTCATCCATCTCTTTCTCTAACTTCTCGTCTAACCACTTCTTTTCTATTTTTGGCCAGTCGTGCAAGTGAACGCTCTCCGTGCCTGCCGTAGAACCTTTATGTCCCGATTCGTTTTGCGAATCGAGGATCCTCGATTGACTAGTCGCCTTTTCAGGCGAAGTCAATCGGGACAACCGCATATGGATATCCTCGGCGGTAAAGGGCGTGAAAGGAGCAATAACTTTAGCAAGTTCAAGCAGAACAA
>CAZFTW010000034.1:0-5378 GCA_964521925.1 uncultured Candidatus Saccharibacteria bacterium
CTTCCCACAGGTAGCTGAACTCTTGGGCATCGCTTAGCTTCTCAAGGCGCTCAGTTATCAGAGACACGGCCTTATCAGGCACGTCAATCCCGGCCAGTTCTTTGAATTTTTCCGGGGCAAGATTCTTTATGTATTGCGAATTGAGCCAGTTGAGCTTTTTAATGTCAAACACGGCCCCCGACTTGTGGACTTTCGAAAGCTCGAATTCTTCGGTCATCTCTTCTTTGGTTAAAATCTCTTTGCTGAACGTGTGACTCATGGCTCCGAGAAAGTTCAAAAGAGCCTCCGAAAGATAATCTTTTTTGTAGTCAACGACCGAGGTCGCCCCGTGGCGCTTGGAAAGTTTAGAACGGTCTGGGGCGAGTATAAGCGGCAAATGAGCAAACTGGGGAATTGCTTTGCCAAGAGCTTCATATATCAATATCTGCTTCGGCGTATTGGAAATATGGTCCTCGCCTCTGATGACATGCGTTATCTCCATATCAATATCGTCTATGACAGAAGTAAAGTTGTAGAGCAATCGGTCAAAATCGTTGGCGAGACTTACATCACTTAATAACCTGGAGTCAAATTCCACTCTGCCACGAATACTATCATCAAAAACAATTTTCCTATTGGAATTTCTATCAATAGCCAAACGAATCAATCCTCCGGGTTTCTTTCCCTCCCCCGTGTCTTTATGTTCACAATTATGAAGCTGCGGTTGTTTATTTTGTGCCTGACTTTTTGCCTCCGTCTCCAATTCTTCCTTGGTATGATGGCAATAGAATGCCTTGCCTTCGGCAAGAAGTTTTTCCAAAGCAGTTTGATACATAGCGGTTCTCTCACTCTGGCGGACAATCGGACCGTCCCATTGAAGGCCAAGCCAAGTTAAAGCATCGAGAATGCCATGTTCATATTCCTTGGTCGAACGTTCTTTGTCGGTATCTTCAATGCGTAAATAAAATTCGCCGTTATTTTTACAGGCAAAAAGCCAATTAAAAAGGGCGGATTGCGCCGTACCGACATGAAGATGCCCGGTAGGACTCGGGGCTATGCGGACCTTAACTTTCATAATATGAAATTATATCGCAAAAAAGGTTAAACTAAAACCCCCTTCAAACGCAGAAGCCCCCAGCGCGTATGCTACGCTGGGGGTTAGGACTGGCTTTCCATTCTGCCTCCTCCTTTCAGTTGACTGTCACCTCAATGGATGAGGTGAACTTTTTTTTCTTACCGCCTACCATCCTCTTCAGGACGGCATCGCAGCGATAGGTCGCCGGGGTCAGATTGAAAGCGAAGTCAAATGTCCTCCGCTCCGTGTCGCCCCCTAACGACTTGCCGCTGCTGGCGAAGATGCCTCCGTCCAGGCCATCACAGCGCACTTCGATATCCCGATTGTCCTCGTGCTTCTCGACCTTCACGGTCAACACGATGTTGGCCGTTCGGCCGATAGGAGCCATCTGGAACCAGTTGAGGGTGCTGATGGACACTGGCGGCTTGTCGGCGAAAGCGCCGACTGTCGACATAACAAAGAACAACCCTACGATCAGCGCCATTTGTTTCTTGTTTCTCATGGCGCACCTCCTTATACTTATATTATACACCGATACTATAGTTTTGTCAATTTGGTTATTTTTTGTCTAAAATGTAATCTTTTAAATACTGTGTATATCGTTGAGGTTATCCCTCTTACCACCCTTCCTCCCAATATGCCTCAACTGTTGAGCTACTTTTTGGATAAGGAACTGAAAAGAGGCGCCATCGTGGAATGCGTTATTGGCAACCGCAAAGTTAAGGCCGTCGTCGTGGGTTCAGCCCCGCTAAGTGAGTCCAAGCTGGGCCTGAAGAAAGCGGAATTTCAACTCAAAAAACTTGGCGAAGTGCTGTCGGAAACACCGCAGGTTTCGGACCGCCAGCTCCGGATGGCCCTCTGGCTTTCCAAAGCATATTATTCTCCTTTGGGAATGTGCCTGAAGGCGCTCTTGCCCCCATTTTTTTTGAAGAAAAAATACCTCCCGATTTTGTCCGCTTCGCGGATACAAAATCGAGGATCCTCGATTTCTCAACCAAATCAGAAAGATTTGGGAGAAATCGGGACGAAAAGAAAACCGCTTTTCCTGCTCACCGACGCCAGGAACTCACTTAAAAATATCCAGCCCCTTATTAAAAGTGCCGTGAAAGAACAAGGCCAGGCGGCTTTAATAATTCCCGACATTCAGACGCTGGAATATTTTTACTCCAATCTGGCCAGGGACTTTGAGGTCGTAAAATTTTCTTCGGAACTGAATAACCAGCAGACATACGATGTTTGGTCCCGATTGACTTCGCACAAAAGTGCGACTAGTCAATCGAGGATCCTCGATTCGCAAAGTGAATCGGGACAAAAAGAAAAATCTGATGAAATACAAATAGTCATAGGGACTCGGCAGGTCCTGCTCCTGCCCTTCAAGAACCTCCAACTGCTCGTCATAGACGACCCGCTTCACGAAGCATACAAATCGGATATGTCTCCGAAATACAATACTGCTGATCTGGCTCAGTATATAGCGGAAATTAATCCCGTTAGAAGTAAGACGCCCCCGCAGGGGTCGTCTGCCGACCATGCCTCGGAGGCGGGTCGGACTTCTAACGGGACAAGCAACTGCCGCCTTGTATACCTGTCCCCCATCACAGGAGTCGAAAGTTATTTCCTCTTGAAAAATAAGATCTATGAACTGATGGACAAGACAGCATCTCCGCCTCAAATAAAAACGGTCAACATGGTCAGCGAGATAAAGTCAGGCAATTTTTCTCTGCTTAGCCGTGAAGTTAAGGACCAGGTCCTTTCTCTGGTAAATCCGACCAATCAAAACAAAAAGGTGTTGATATTTTCTCCTCGCCGCGGCCATTCCGGAGTGCTGGTCTGCGAAAACTGCGGTTACGCGGCCAAGTGCCCGAATTGCGATGTGGCCTACCGGGTTCACCGCGCAGAAGAACTTATTTTGATGTGCCATCATTGTGGCAGTACCCAGCGTCTGCCCGACCATTGCCGGAACTGCAACAGTTCCAAGCTCAAGCCAGCCGGACCAGCGGGAAGCCAGAAAATATATGAAGAGGTCAGAAGGATCCTTTCCCAGAATATGATAAGTGGCGTCCCCGTCCTGATACTCGACGCCGATGTAACCGCCAATCCAACCGAGGAAGATGAAGTGATGAGTGAAATAGCCAAACCCGGAACCTCGATACTTATCGCGACTCAAATGATATTCAGCTACCGTTACGACCACAGCTTCGACTTTGTGGCGGTAATGAACGCCGATTCCCTTATCCAAGTCCCCGACTTCAGGACCGAGGAGCGGCTATTCTATCAGATGGAAAAACTCCTGGATTTCGGTCCGAAACAAGTGATGGTTCAGACATTCAACCCCGAAAATCCGGTGTTCGATATTGCTTCGCAAAGGAACTATAAGGACTTTTATGAAAACGAATTGTCGGTGAGAAAAGCATTCTCCTATCCTCCTTTCTCGCGGCTTATCAAACTGACTTTCCGGCATCCGAATAGGGAAAACGCATCGCGCGAAGCCCGGATATTGGCCGGCAAACTGAAAATGGCCGCCGTCCATCTGGGATTGTCGGACAAAATAAAAATAAGCGATTCTTCCGCGGGATATACCGAAAAAGAACGTGGTGTTTATACATATAATATTGTGGTCAAGTCCCTGACCGGCCAAACACCAAGAGAAATTCTCAAGTATGTCCCCTCGCGCTGGCTGATTGATGTAGACCCGAGAACGCTGTTATAATAAGCCGTGATGGAAATCGTCAAAATTCCCCACAAAATACTGGCCAAGAAGACAGCGGAGGTGGCCGTTGAAGACATAAAGAACGGCTCATATAAAGAGCTTGTTTTAACCATGAAAAAGGCCATGAAAGACAATGTCGGGGTGGGCCTTGCCGCCAATCAGGTCGGCAAGGATTTGAGTATTTTTGTTGTCGAACCTAAGCTTGCCGAAGAAGCAGGAGTGCCGGATGTTTTCTTTAACCCAGAGATAACCGAATACTCAAAAGATGCCGATGAAATAGAGGAGGGATGTCTTTCTATCCCCGAGTTCTATGTATCCATAAAAAGAGCAAAGAAAATTAAAATAAAAGCCATAGACGGAAACGGTAACAAAATAAGGTTCCGGGCGAGAGGATTTCTGGCAAGAGTCCTCCAGCACGAAACCGACCACCTCAACGGAGTTACGATAAAGGAACGCTCACATGAAAGATAACTTAAGGATAGTATTCTTCGGGACTCCGGATTTTGCCATGCCAGTACTGAAGGGGTTGATAGACAATGGATACAAGGTTGTTGGCATTTTTGCCGGCAACGGACCGATGGAAATAGAGGCCGAAAAATACAATATCAAGTTATTCAAACCAGCATCTCTAAAAAAAGACGGGCAGACCTTTGAGGAATTCCGGAACTTAAACCCGGGCCTCTGTATCGTGGCCGCTTACGGAAAAATAATTCCCCCTCAATACCTCGAGATACCCAAATATGGATTTCTGAACATTCACCCTTCCCTTTTGCCCAAATATCGAGGCCCATCCCCCATCCAGACCGCCATACTCAACGGGGATAAAGAGACCGGTGTTACCTTGATGGTAGTTGACGCGGAAATGGACCACGGTCCCATACTAAAAACGTCTAAATACAAAATTCCAAACACAAAGTTTAACTTGGAAATTTCCCGGGAGTTGTTCGAATTGGGGGCAAACTTGTTGCTCGAGACATTACCGGCTTACCTGAAAAAAGAACTCGTGCCCGTAGAACAAAATCACAAAAAAGCAGTGTTCGCGAAGATGTTCGAACGGGAAGACGGCAAGATAAGCTGGAAAGAACCGGCCAGAAAGATACTGAACAGAGTCCGGGCCCTTAACCCTGAACCAGGCACCTGGACGACCTGGAAAGGCAAGACACTCAACATTCTCAAAGCCGAGGAAACGATAACCAATCTTGACAGCAAACCAAAGACCGGAACCGTCGTAAACATCCAAAAAAACGTAGCCGTTAAAACTGGGACCTGCTATTTAAGCCTGCTCTCCATCCAGCTTGAGGGCGGAAAAGCAATGGACGCCAGGAGTTTCCTCAACGGCCACCCCGACTTCATGGGTTCGATTCTTGATTAAAGCACTATCGGCTTATAGGTTTGGTATGTAGTAAGCTCTGTTTGATTAATTGGAGCTATATTGTCCGGACTTATCTTCATCCTTTTAACCGCCGAATCAGTCAGGTATCTTTTACCCTTGCCGCCGTCTATCAGCTGGTAGACATCCCTGTTCAAGGGGTTCTCCAGAAACACGAACTGATTCTGGGGATAGAAGTTGAATTCCTTTTTGCTGATTATTATCACATCCTCTTCACGGTCCCC
>CAZFTW010000034.1:5388-7551 GCA_964521925.1 uncultured Candidatus Saccharibacteria bacterium
CCATGCCGCCCTCGGTAAAGTAGTAAGTTTTCTTCTTGTTTCCGCTGACCTGCATCAGTTTTACTCTCGGAAACTTGTCGAGCTGCTGCCGGGTAATATCCTGAATCCACTCCGGCTTGAAACCGTAGTCGTAGAATATATCCATCGTCGGTATGAGATGCTTCTTGCCGCCCACGATCTCATAAATTTCCTCTCGACCCCTAACTCTGACAAGGTTGACCGAATCGCTGCCCTCCTGCTTCTGACCCGCGGTATAGATAGCGGCAGTCAACCCCGCTCTTTCTTGAAAGGGCGGGGTCAAAGCCGAGCCGGAAGTGCCGGCCGAAGAAGAATTGTCGGTATTATTGTCATTTGCCGGAGTCAAAGCCGGAACGGAAGCCGCCCCGGAACCGAACACGGAGCCGAGAATGCTACCCGAACTTACCGGCCCTGCGGCCGCGCCCGGCAGATAAGTTCCGGGCGTTCCGCTACCGCAGCCCAAACCCAAAGAAGCCAGCGCCCGGCAGAGGAAACTATTAATATCGGTACCATAGGCAACCGAGCCCAAAGAGCCACCGCCAAAAGTAACGGACGTGCTCGGAGTTATCGAGTCGCTTACCGTATAAGTAATGTTGATACTGTCGATATAAGGACTCGTAATGACCGGGCTTTCACGCGTAAGCACGACTTTCCAGCGCAATTCATTCCCGACCGAGACGAATTGATAAGTGTATCCGGGATTTACCTGTAGCCATCTCGAACCGCCATTATTGGAAACATAGTAAATTACGATGGTGCTTGAAGGCGCGGAAGCATTCACATCCAAACGGGCGCTGACTATCAATTTTGACGGGTTGGCCACCGTGTCCGAAACAACAGCAGATGAGACCGAAACGTCGGCGGTATAGAACCTGCCGTTTGAAAACTTAGCTGATGTTTGACCCACATCAATATTGGATTGGAAAGAAAGGTCGTCAGAAAATAGGAAAACCTGGTCGGCTTTTGCGTCCAAACCGAAAGCAAGGCCTAAAAGTACCGCGACAATCAAGGGGTGTTTGGTAATATTGCGCATAGTTTATACATTGTAACACACTAAAACGTGTCTGTCAAAGTAGTTCTTCAACAGAAAAAATGATACCATAATTTTAAAATTACCGTCATGGCCCACAAAGAAACCGTCCTCACGGTGGAAAACCTGGGAGTGAGATTCGACGACAATGAAGTGCTGAAAGGCATGGGTTTTTTCGTCCAGAAAGGCGACGTACTGGCCATAGTGGGACCGAACGGTTCGGGCAAGTCCGTCCTGTTCAGGGCACTCCTGGATCTCGTCCCCTACTCCGGGAGTATCAAATGGCAAAAGGATATCAAGATAAGCTATGTGCCCCAGAAGCTTTCCATAGACCGGGAACTCCCTTTAAGCGTCGGGGAGTTCATGCGCCTGAAGAGCGGGAAAAGAGAAAAAATAATCTCTGCGTTGAAATCCGTAGGCATTACCGATGAACACCACATCGAGAACCATCTTCTCAAAGAACGTTTGGGCTGGCTTTCGGGCGGCCAGCTCCAAAGAATCCTTATCGCCTGGGCCATCATAGACGACCCGGACGTCCTGCTTTTTGATGAGCCGACTTCGGGCATAGACGTGGGCGGAGAGGAAACCATCTACAACCTGCTCAAAAAATTAAGAGACCAGAAAGAGATGACCATTCTTTTGATATCCCACGACCTGAACATAGTTTACAAATACGCCAACAACGTCATCTGCGTGAACAAGGAGATGATATGTTACGGCGCACCGAGCGAAGTGCTCGACCCGGCGGCTTTGACGAAACTTTACGGAGGAGAAGCGAGTTTTTATAAACACGAACATAAATAAAATTAACCTAATTAACCTAATTGCTCTAATTTCTAAAATTGGGATTTGGGATTTGTTTAGGTCAATTAGAAATTAGAATAATTAGAAATTTATGAATCCGTTATACTTACAACTTACCGTCGGCGTTCTAATCGGTCTTGGTGCTGGTTACCTTGGCTCATTTATGATTCTCAAAACGATGTCGCTTGTCGGAGACGTCATCTCCCATGTCGCCCTTCCCGGAATAGCCGTAGCCCTGCTCTTTGAGGTCAATCCTTTCTTCGGGGCATTCGGAGCTTTGTTCCTTGCCGTCCTGGGCATCTGGCTTTTGG
>CAZFTW010000035.1:0-7547 GCA_964521925.1 uncultured Candidatus Saccharibacteria bacterium
CGGGACGCATAAACCGGTTGACCCCGGACTACGCAGTAGCGACTTCTAACGGGATTCCATGGATATAAATACACAATTGGCTTTTTCCTCGTCTCGCGGACTTCACTGGCCGAGGATATTCGGAACCAAGCATCCTTACGACGAAATCATTTGGGAAAAAAGAACCGCCAAAATAACCAAAGGAGACGGGACGGTTGTGTTCGAGCAAAAGGACATCGAGGTCCCGAACTTCTGGAGCCAGACCGCGACCGATATCGTTGCCTCAAAATATTTCCGTGGGAGGATGGACTCTCCGGAAAGGGAGCAAAGCATCAGACAGATGGTGGACAGAATAGCAAAGACGGTGGGTGCGTGGGGAATAAAAGACGGCTATTTTGCTTCCGAACAAGATGCCGAACATTTCACGCTTGACCTGACCTGGGTCCTGGTCAACCAATACGCCGCTTTCAACAGCCCGGTCTGGTTCAATGTCGGCGTGCATGAGCATCCGCAGTGCTCGGCATGCCAACCTTACAGAGCCCTAGTCAGTTCCCCTCGCGGTTTCTTTAAGATTGGTGAAATTGTTGATAATAATTTAATTGGATTGCCGGTTTACGATTCTTCTGGGATTACAAAAGTAATTGCGGTTAAAAACAACGGAATCAAAGAAGTATATAAAATTATTTTAAGAAATGGCACATTTATCGAAGCGACTGGCGACCATTTGATAAAAGCGGCGCACGAAAGAAGAACTAACCCCGCTTGGACCAGAGCGGACCAATTGAAAGAGGGTATGAGGTTGCAGCTGTATCCTCATCGAACCATTGCAAAAAAGGAAACGGCATCTTCTTTCAAATCTCAGTCTTTATTTAATACCATAACTGCTAACGGTCAAACTCTTTCTTACTCCTTGCCTGTTTTAGAATCAGAAACAGGATCTCAAAATTCTGAATTGGAAATAAGCGAGGCAGCTCTGGCTGGCTGGTTGCAGGCCGACGGCTTTGTCGGCCAATACAAAAAAGGAACAAATCGATCGTTAACCATAGAATTTCTAACTATTAATAACGACGAGCAAGAGTGGATAGAACGGCATCTTGAAGTTGTTTTCCCCAGCATTCACAGAAAGACTAGAGTTACTAAAACAAAGCAAGGAACACCTATCACCAGAACCCGGCTTTACGGCGAAAAATTAAGATATTTTGTAGAAAAATACGAACTATTAAAAAGACGAGAAAAGATAAATGTCCCCGATATTATGTGGAAAATTGGTCCAGAGGCAATTTCTGCTTATCTAAAGAGCGTATTCCAATGTGAGGGCTATGTTTCTATCAGAAAAACTAAAAAAGACGAAGCTGGCCGATTGGCTATTGCCACTATAAGTAAAGATTGGATGCAGGGTATTCAAATCTTACTTTACGGTCTGGGAATATATTCAAGGACTTTAGAGAAGACAGAAAAAAGGCAGAATAGACAGGACCTTTGTGAACTGGTGATAGGGAACGGCAGTGAAAAGAAGAGGTTTAAAGACCTGGTCGGTTTTATCAGTAGTGAAAAACAAGCGAAACTTCTTACCATCCTGAATCTTAAGGATCAAAAAAATATCGGTGGCCTAAGGGAGGAAGAAATTATTTCTATCGATAAGTTAGGAGAAGAAAGGGTCTATGATATTCAGACAGAAAGCGGGGAGTATTTAACTAACAATGTGGCGGTTCATAACTGTTTTATCCTTGCCGTCGAAGACAATATGCAGTCCATTCTCGACTGGTATCGCGATGAGGGCTGGATATTCAAATACGGTTCCGGCGCCGGAACCAACTTATCGAAATTAAGATCATCTAAAGAACCCCTGTCCCGGGGAGGGTTTTCTTCCGGTCCGGTCTCGTTCATGAAGGGTGCTGACGGCGTTGCGAATTCGATCCGTTCCGGCGGCACGACCAGACGGGCCGCGAAGATGGTTATCTTGAACGCCGAGCATCCGGACATCAAGAATTTCATTTATTGCAAGAAGATAATCGAAGACATGACCAAGGCCCTGCAACAGGCCGGCATCAAGGACTCCATTGAAGCCGACATATTCGACCCTTACACTCTGCTTCCTTATCAGAACGCCAACAACTCCGTCCGGGTTTCGGACGACTTCATGCAGGCCGTTCTCACCGACGGTCAGTGGAACCTTAAAGGTGTTACCAACGGGGAGACCATTGAGATGCTAAAGGCCAGGGAGGTTATGGACTGGATAGCCGATGCCGCTTGGCAAAGCGCCGATCCCGGAATGCAATATGACACCACTATCAACAATTGGCACACCTGCTCCAATACCGGAAGAATAAACGCCTCAAACCCGTGCTCCGAATATATGCACCTGGATAATAGCGCCTGCAATCTGGCGTCTCTGAACCTTCTCAAATTCATGACCCATGAAGGTAAGCTAGACACCGAGCTTTTCAAGAGAGTGGTGGATACCATGATAACCTCGATGGATATTCTGGTTGATAATTCATCCTACCCGACGCCTAAAATAACGGAGAACGCGATGAACTACCGTGAACTTGGTTTGGGATATGCCAATCTGGGAGCTCTTCTGATGGCTCTTGGTTTGCCCTACGACTCGGAGAAGGGGAGGTTGGTGAGCGGACAGATAACTTCACTTTTGTGCGGCCAGGCGTATCGGATGTCGACATTGCTGGCCGAGGTTAAGGGGCCATTCACCGGATACGAATTGAACCGCCAGCCGATGCTCAACGTTCTGACCAAGCATCTGGAAGAGGCGGAGAAACTTTATATGGACTCCAGGAATCTCGATATCGATTCCGGCGGCTTAAGAGACGCGGCTTTGAAGGTCTGGCAAGAGGCGTTGGAACTCGGCAGGATGTACGGGGTGAGGAATTCACAAGCTACGGTTTTGGCTCCGACCGGGACGATAGCGTTTTTGATGGATTGCGATACCACCGGCGTTGAGCCGGAACTGGCACTGATAAAATATAAAAAACTGGTCGGAGGCGGAGTATTGAAACTGGTGAACAGCCAAGTCCCGCATGCCTTGAATATCCTGGGCTATACTGATGAGCAGATCAAAGCCATAAGCGAGCATCTTTTGGAAAAAGGAACCATCGAAGGCGCTCCGAACTTGAAAGACGAACACCTTCCCGTTTTTGATTGTTCGTTCAGGGCTCAGAACGGGGTTAGGAGTATAAATTATATGGGACACCTGAAAATGATGGCGGCGGCGCAACCTTTTGTGTCCGGCGCTATCTCCAAGACCGTGAACCTCCCGGAGGATGCAACCAGGGAGGACGTTAAAAATGTTTTCATCGAGGGCTGGCGTTTGGGTTTGAAGGCCATTGCGATATACCGGGACGGCTCCAAATCGCTTCAGCCCTTAAGCACCAAAAAAGAGGAGAATAATGAATTGGTAGAAAAGGTGAACGGCTATACCAGGGTCAAGCTTCCCGACGAAAGGCCCTCCATTACCCATAAATTTTCGGTGGGCGGGTTCGAGAGCTACCTGACTGTCGGCTTCTATCCCGATACGATGATGCCGGGGGAGACATTCATTACCACGGCCAAGGAGGGAAGCACTGTTTCGGGGCTTTTTGACACGATTGCGACGCTGATATCCATGTGCTTGCAATCGGGTGTACCGCTTAAAACGCTGGTCAGGAAATTCAAGGACATGAGGTTCGATCCGTCCGGATTCACCAATAACGCTAAAATTCCCATGGCGAAATCCATAGTCGATTACGTATTCAGGTATCTGGGAATGAAATATCTAAGCCCCGAAGACAAGGAAGAGATATTTGGTCCAGAGTATGCCCACATGGACGAACCGGCCGCTATCGCCGCGAAAGCGGATGAAAAGAACAAAACCGATGCGTTGCTTGCGGACTTGGTGTCCACCCCGCCCTTGCCGGCAAGAGCGGGGTCCAAAAAGCCCGAAGCCAATTCCGCTTTGAGCGGCCACATCGCCAACGGAAAAACAGCGACTGTCATAGCTCATGCTCCTATCTGCACTCAATGCGGAACACTGATGATAAAAGCGGGTTCGTGCTGGTCATGTCCCAATTGCTTTGCGACTACCGGCGTCTGTAATTAAAATTCACTCTTTTCTTGCACAAGTCGCAGATATTTTTCTGGCTGCTAATTAGTTTTTTGTCGGGCATTTTTGTTGCTTCTGTTTTTGATGTCGGACAGGTTGTTGTTTACGTCGGGCTGATAGCGGCTATCGGCCTGGTGGGCGTGTTCGGATATAATAAGAGTTTTAGCGGCAAACTTATCTTGGCCGGGTTTCTTGGAGTTGCTTTTTTGTTTGGAATAATAAGATTTAATTCAGTCAACTTCAGCCAAGACCGTCTGAGTGTTTTTACCGACCTGGAAGCCGGAGAGAAAGGCGTTGAGGTTATTATTAACGGTTATGTTGACAACGAGATCGTTGTTAAGGGAAATAAATCAGAAATAGTTTTGCGAGCCAAAGAACTGATAGCGGGGGATAGGACTGTTAGGATAGACGATAGGATAATGATAACTGCCGACAGTTTCCCGAAATTTGATTATGGCGATGCTGTTTCGGCGACAGGTGCGCTTCGGAAACCAATAAATTTAGGAGAGTTTGATTATGCAACTTACCTTAAAAAAGAAGGTATAAGAACCACAATGTTTTATCCGGATATCGTTGAATATCCCGGCTTGGAACTTGGATGGAGCGAAAAATTGAAGATTAGTGTCTATAAAGCGATTTTTTCGGCGAAAATAAGTTTTGAATCGGCCGTCTCAAAATCGGTGTCAGAACCGAATGCGTCTTTTGTAAACGGTATTCTGCTTGGTTCGAGGCAAAATATACCGTATGATCTCAATGAAGAATTTAATAAAACAGGCACGACTCATATCTGGGCCATATCGGTGTATAATATAATGATAATTTCGTGGGCGGTGCTGACAGGGCTTATCGTCTTTTTCAAAAGAAAAACCGCTTTCTGGTGTTCGGTTGCCATAATATTTTTATTTACAATTCTGACTGGCGCTTCATCGTCAGTGGTTAGAGCATCAGTAATGGGCCTCTTGCTTTTATTTGCCCAAGGATATGGTCGATTATATGACCCCAAAAATTCCATCATTCTTGCCGGAGCGGCAATGGCGTATTTCAACCCGTTTGTTTTAAATTTCGACATCGGATTCCAGCTCTCGTTTGCAGCTGTGCTCGGACTTATGTATTTGTATCCTTATCTTGATTCAAAACTGAACAAAGTTTCGAAGTCGGGCACATTAAAGGGAATAACCCTGATGACTCTCTCGGCTCAAATTGCGGTAGCGCCGTTGTTAATTTACTATTTCAATGATATTTCTTTGGTTTCTCTGCCGACAAATGTGCTTATTCTGCCTTTTATTCCGGCCGCGATGTTCGCGGGATTTATTTCCGGCCTCGTGGGGATGTTCTTTACGCCCTTAGGGCAAACTGCCGGCTGGTTTGCCTGGGCCATAACAACTTATCAGATAGAAATAGTGAAAATTTTCGCCGCGTTATTATAATGCAAAATAGACAACTTTCTCTAACTCAAATAGTCGTTCTTCTTTGTCTCTCTGTCTTTGCGTTTTCAACCCACTCTACCGCCCAGGAAAAAGACGGTCTGCTCAAGATATATTTCTTTGATGTCGGGCAGGGGGATTCGATTTTTATTGAGGCGCCGAATGGGAATCAAGTTTTAATTGATGGCGGGCCCGATAACAGCGTTCTTTCAGAATTGGGCAAGATCATGCCTTTTTATGATAAAGATATTGATTTGGTTGTATTAACTCACTCCGATGCCGACCACGTTACTGGATTGATAGAAGTATTAGAGAGGTATGAAGTTGAAAATATTGTTTATTCAAATATAGTGCGCAAATCGTCGTTGTACAACGCCTGGCAAGAAGCGGTGGCTGAAGAAAGAGCTGATATCGTTGACCCCGTTGCCGGAAAAATAATCGATTTGGGCAATGATGTAAGGCTGGCCATTCTTCATCCCGCTGAATCACTTGATGGAGCGAACAAAGAAAAAGTTAATAATGATTCTGTGGTTTTAATACTTAAATACGGCGAAACAGAGGTTTTGCTTACCGGTGACATAGAAAAGCAAACAGAAAGAAGTGTTGTCTTGAACGGCATGTCGGTGGACACCGACATTTTAAAGGTTGCCCATCATGGTTCGAAAACATCTACAATTGAAGAATTTTTGACTGCGGTATCGCCGGAAGTGGCCATTATCCAGGTGGGCAAAAACCGATATGGACATCCGACCTCGGAAGTTTTAAACCGACTTGAAAATTTCGGTATAAAATATTATCGTACTGACTTAGACGGGACCGTTAAGGTCACAAGCGACGGGAAGCTGTATTCCATAACTACAAAATAAACACATGGACAAGTTAAATTTTCCGGTATTTAAAACCAAGACGAGTGGAACGAAAAAGTTTAAACTCGAAGATCCGGTAGACAGGGCAAAATACTTTCAGCACAAAGCCGGGCCTGAAATTAAAAAACTTAAGCAGTATCTTTCCCGTAATACATTCATGGGTTTTCTGCTTGGCAAGAAAAACTCAGGCAAGGGAACATATTCGAAACTTTTTATGGAAGCGGTCGGGAAAGACAAGGTTGCCCATATTTCTATCGGAGATATTGTTAGAAGTGTTCACAGCGATTTAAAAAATATTCAAAAGAAAAAGGAGTTGATAAAATTTCTCAAAGCGCGTTATCGGGGCTTTATTTCCATCGAGAAAGCAATTGATGTTATTCTGGGCCGAGATACGTCCACACTTCTTCCCACTGAGATCATTCTTGCGCTGGTCGAGAGGGAAATAGGTAAGTTAAATAGAAAAGCTGTTTTTGTTGACGGATTTCCGAGAAACCTGGACCAAATATCCTATTCTCTCTATTTCAGGGCATTAATGGGCTATCGCGATGATCCCGATTTTTTTGTTTTTTTCAGTGTGCCCGAATCAGTTATTGACGAACGTATCAAAAACAGAGTTATCTGTCCGAACTGCCAGACGCCTCGCAGTTTGAAACTATTAAGGACAAAAGAGGTCGGATATGACGACAAAAAGAAAGAATTTTACCTTAAATGCGATAACAGTATTTGCAAAGAAGTACGCATGGTTCCCAAAGAAGGGGACGAGTTGGGGATCGAGCCGATCAGGGAAAGAATAGAAATTGATAACAAGATTGCCGCTAAACTCCTTAATCTCGAGGGAGTTCCGAAAGTGTATTTAAGAAACTCTATTCCGGTTTCTGTGGCAAAAAAGACGGTTGATGATTACGAACTCACTCCTGCGTACCGATATGAACGAGATACCAAAAGCGGAAAAATAAAAGTTGTTGAAGAGCCCTGGGTCATAAAAGATGACGAAGGGAAGCCAGCCCATAGTTTACTTCCGGCTGCAGTTACGGTGGCGCTTATTAAGCAAATAACGAAGGTGCTGGGTCTATAGAAGGTGGTGGATAAAATTTTGAAAAACAAAAAATAGCTTGCTATACTTGGAGTAGGCCCCTCTTTTGTTATCAAGCTTTAGAACAGTAATTTTATCGGGGATTCCTA
>CAZFTW010000036.1:0-2543 GCA_964521925.1 uncultured Candidatus Saccharibacteria bacterium
CTAACCGTAGCATCTTCTTGAGAAAAATAGCCTTCAAAGTAAACACAAACCCATGGGATATAACGTTTTGTTGATATATTATCTCCTGTATTATGTTCTTTTATCCTTCTTACAACATTCGTGGTGATACCAACGTAAAGGGAGTTATTTTTTTGACTCTTGAGAACATAAACATAATGCATAAATTAATTTAATGCTTAAAAGGTGAGGGGGTCAATAGCTGATATTTATGAGCGTTTTTTCTGATTTTTCGGGGATGCGCTTGACCCAGAAGGGCGACAGGACGACCTTGGCTGACTCAATGCCCTGAATGCCCCGGAGATAGGCCTTGATGGCGTTCTCGTTCTTGCCGGCCAGTTCGGACTTTATCTTGCCTATATCGACTTTGGCGTAAGCGCTTCCGGATACGCCTACCGTGAATTCCAAGATGTTTTCGGCGGTTTTGAAATTGATGGACTTGTAGTTTAGCTCGAGTTGTTCGGGAAGGACCGTCATACCCCGGGTCTCGTCCACGTGCTGTTTAATGAGGCCGAAGAGGTCTTCTTCTTTAAAACCGATGGTCTTGAGCGAGCCCTGGATCGACATGGTGAAACTTTCGGCGGCTTCGTCTATTTGCGCGCTTGATTCCGGCGCGCCGAACTTTATGGACAAATTTTCTATTGTTTTCAATCCGGCTATCTGGTGCTTGAGCCCGTCTTCTATTTCTTTCCTAAGCTGGTCTTGGAGAGCTTCTTTGGCGCCGTTGTAATCGCTTTCGGTGACGACCTTGGCCCGGCCGCTCAAGCCGCCTTTCATCGGTTCGGAGGACTCGGCGTAGATCTTTTCGTATCGCCCCGTGTCGCCTTTTTCTTTAAATGCGGTGATGGTGAATTTCCCGGCCGAGATGTTGTATGACTCGCCGGCCTTGTCGGCCACCACTTCGACGTTCACGCTTCCCGGCGTTATCTCTCCGTTGGCGACTTTCGTCCCCGGAACGGTGATGGTCTTGAGCGTCCTGAATATCAGGCCGTCTTTTTCAAATCTGGTCGTGGCGATAAGGACCTGCGGGGTCGTGCCGTAGGCGTTGTAGACAGTGAGCTTGCCCCGGGCTTTCTGGGCGACCTCTTTTTCTCCCGTGGCGGGGAAGGTCTGGTTGACGGTCTTATCAATACTAAAAAGCTGGCCGGGGAGTTTGTTCAAATTCTGGTCAATGAGCGAATATTTATCCGAAGCGGATACTTTGAGTTCTGTTTCCAATTCCTGTTTCTGGGGACGGATGTCTATTTTGGCGCTTCCGGTGGAGACGTAAATTATTGTTCCCAAAAGCAGGAGCGATATCGTGCCGAGCGCGATCACGGAACTTCGGGAAAGGTTCCTGAAAATGGGGAAATTGAATTCCCGTCTTGGGTGGGGCGCTTTTTTTTGGCGCAGGCCGAGGTCGGCCCAGATGCTTTTTTCTTCCCTGTCGGGCAGGGCCTCCCAGACATTCTGTATCTCCTCGACGTGTCTATGCGGAGCTTTCTTCTGGACGTCCAGTTTGACCTCCTTTTCTTTTTTGGAAGCAATGTTCAACTGATGGCCGCTTTGGTGCCTGACGATGCCTTCAAACCCGCCCCGCGGCTTTACGATCGCGACAGGAACTTCTTCTTCAACTTCTTCTGCCGGCTCTTCTTCGACGGCTTCTTCTCCGATTTCCGCCGCTTCTTCTCTGTGCTCTGTGATGGGAGCGATAAAAACCCTTTCCTGGCCCTTGGGCATCAAGACGTCGAATTTGTATTTTCTGGCGAGCTTATTAACGTCGGGGTTGGAACAAAGTAAGGATATCTTTTTGCCGGTCTTGGCGGCCTCGCTGGCCAGGATTATGAAGTGCTCCTCATGGGTGAAGGCCTTTGATTTTCTCGGAAGGACAAAAATAACTTCCTCGGCAGAAGTTTCCTTGAAAATATCCAAAATCTCCTCGAACTTATCATCTTTTAATACGTTGATGATTTTTGTAGAGGCCATTTACCTTTAGTATAGCACAACAAAATCAGGAAATATCAACATTATTGTTTAATATTTCGTTTATCTGTTCTTCGTTTCTGGCAGCCATAAGTTTGGCTCTTAAATCTTTTGCTCCTTCCCAACCCGAGATGTATATTTTGAAGAATTTTTTCATAACATCGAAATTTCTTGCCCCGCCCCAAGCCCGCCCCTCATCCGCCGGTGAGGCGGGTTGGCGGTCAGCGGACAAGCTTGAGGCGGGGTTGTCCTGACCCCAGAGTTTAATGAATAGTTTTATATGTTTTCGCATCAGGGCTATCCTTTCGGCAGGCGTTTTTGTAGAAGGGTCTATCGCGGGATCGAAGAACCATGGGTTCGAAAATATTCCTCTGCCGACCATGATTCCGTCCACCCCGCTCTTGCCAGCAAGGGCGGGGTCCAGGCCATATTCTTCGGCTTTTTTAATTCCTTCGGCATAAGTCATGATATCGCTGTTGCCGACGGCAGGAATCCCCGCTTTGTGGGCAATAGCAGCCGCCTTGCCTATTTCTTCCCAGCTGGCCGGAACTTTGGACATTTCT
>CAZFTW010000036.1:2553-7011 GCA_964521925.1 uncultured Candidatus Saccharibacteria bacterium
TCATTGTGCGTCCGTGGACAATAATTGCGGCGGGCTCGGCCTGAACAAGATGCGAGAGCCAGTCCTCGGTGATGACGCTGTTGTAGCCGATGCGGGTCTTGACCGATACGGGCAAACCTTCGGCACCTTCTTTTACCGCTTTGATTATTTCTTTGGCCAGTTCTTCTTTGAGTATAAGCGCCGCTCCGCCGCCCTGCTTTAAGACCTTTCTGTCGGGACAGCCCATGTTTATGTCTATGCCGTCAAAGCCAAGTTCTTTGGCGAGCTGTGCGCATTCGTAGAATTTTTTAGGGTCGGAACCGAAGAATTGGGCCACGATGGGCCGCTCGTTTTCGTCGAACTTTAAATGAGGCATCAGTTTGGGCCTGCCCTTCTCGGAGCAAAGCCCATCGCAGGATACGAATTCGGTGAAAAGCACGTCAGGTTTTCCGCAAGAGACGACAATTTGCCGGAAAGCCATGTCGGTAACATCCGCCATTGGCGCCAAAATAAAAAACGGCTTTTTAAGTTGTTTCCAAAAGTTAGTCATGGTTTACAACATTCCAACATTCTCAAGAATGTTGGAATGTTCCTGCTATTCAACAACGGCGCGGATGCGGCGACCGCCGGAGACAGATTCTTCTTTGGTGATGGTTATTTTACCTATCTCGCCCGTGTGAGAGACGTGGGGGCCTCCGCAAAGCTCGCGGCTGAACGGATGGTTTTCGTCACCTATAGTATAAACCTTGACTCTTGGCGGGTATTTAAGTTTAAAGAATGCCGATGCTCCGGAATCCAACGCTTCCCGTAAGTCCATTTCTTTCCATGTCACCGGAAGGTCTTCTCTTGTGACTTTATTCGCAATGTCCTCCGCCTGTTTTAATTCTTCCGGCGTTACTTTGCGGGGAAAAGTAAAATCGAATCGCAGGCGTTCGGCTGTAATATCCGAACCGGCTTGCGGCAATTTTTGGCCGAGCACCTGTTGTAGGGCGGCGACTATCACATGGGTTGCAGTGTGAAGCCGGGTTTTCTTTTTCATTTCTTCGGCATCTGCGGCGGTAAGATCGCCCTCTTTGATGCCATGCCCGCCGAACTTTTTCTCCACTCCGGCGCGGGATATTTCCTGATGCTCCATAAATTCTTTATTAAAAACTTCTTTTATTTCTTCCAGGGACTCCTTGGGTATATCTAGTCCCTTGCTTTTTAGATGCTCTAAACTTAATTCCAGAGGAAACCCATATTCCTGATAAACTTGGAACAGAAACTTTCCAAGGATAGTGTTGTCATATGTATATTGTAGAAAAGTATTTTCACCTTTTTTTACAAACCCACTGCCTTTATTATTTGATAACAGAAACTCTTCTAGCTTTTTTAGCCCAACCTTAAGCCCTTTGGTAAACTTATCATTCTCTTTATTGAACTCGGAAATTATCTTTTCTTTGTCCAACTCCGGATAAACTTTGCCGTAATTCCCGGCAATGGTTCCAAGTATTTCCCTGACCGCGTCGAGTTCCAGCCCGAAGTTGTGCGAGTGGACAATGATACGGCGTAGTAATCTTCGGAGCACATAGCCCTGCTCTTTGTTAGACGGCACAACTCCGTCGGAAATTAGGAAAGCGGCCGCCCGGGAATGGTCCGCGATTATCCTTTGCGTCTTGGCGTCCATTTCGCCAGGAAGAAGCTGGATAAGCGGCTCGAAAAGATCCGTTTCAAAAATATTGCTTTTTTCTTGAGAGATCATGGCAACTCTTTCAAATCCCCAACCGACATCAACACCTCTTTGAGGCAAAGGAGTCAGATTCTGGTCTTTATCGCAGTTATATTCCATGAAAACCAAAGTAGCGACCTCCAGGTCGTCTACATAAACCTCATTTGCGGCGCCGCACGGGCCTTCAGGTCCGGGCGGTCCCCAGACGTTGTCTTCCCGTGGCCCTTTGCGGATACGGTCAGCTGGCAAGAAACTGGACCAAGCATCATACGATTCGGAATCAAACGGAATTTTATCGTCTCCCGCAAATACTGTTGCCGAGATCCTGTCTTTAGAAATTTTCAGAACATCGGTGAGAAATTCATAAGTCCACTCTATCGTCTCCTTTTTAAAATAGTCGCCAAACGAAAAGTGGCCGAGCATCTCAAAAAAAGTCAGGTGGGACTTATCACCCACTTCGTCAATATCGGAAGTTCTCATGGCTTTTTGGATAGACGCCGTTCGCCTGCTACCAAAGTCCTTCATCGGATCCGCGTCACCCAGGAAATAGGGCTTGAACTGCTGCATTCCGGCGGTGGTAAAAAGAACCGATGGGTCGGTCGGAAGCAAAGACGAAGAAGGCACTATTTTGTGTCCCCTTTCTTCAAAAAAATTGAGGAATTTGTCGCGTATTTCTTCGTGGGTCATATCAAAGTAATTTAGCAAAAATCAAAGGAATTAAAAAGCCCGCCTGTTGGCGGGCACTGGACCTATTGCCCCCTACTTCTTCGAAGCTTCTCGAGCTCCCCCCTTTTTCCTTTGAAGCTCGAGAAGTTTTGCTCTCCCGATAGCGTTTTCCCGGCGCTTCTTGTTGCTGTTGGGACGCTTGTCGAGACATCTCCGCCATCGCGTGATGAAACCTTTTACTTTACACATTCGCTGCCCAGCAGATCGTCCAAGTCATATGGGCAATTCCAGCAGAATAGAGAAGGATCAGGCCGATATACGCGTTCCTGATGACATTCGTGCCGGACACATGCAGTTTGAACATAACGGCGGTCAGAATAAGAACGCCCGCCTTCAGAATGACCATCCCGCTGTTGAGGCCGAAGTTGTCGAGGAAAAAAACAACGACAGGGTTGCCCTCATAAAAAACATCCATCTCTATGCCCAAGACCGTTATGAACCCGTCCAGAAAATTTAAACTGTTAAGGAGCCAGAAATATCCAAACAGGGACATGAGACCTCCACATTTGCGGTTAAAGAGATTTAATATAGTATAGTTAATAATTCGTTCTTTTCAATAAGGAATAAGATGCCTGGACCTTCAGGTATAGACATATTCCGCCAGGACCATATGGACGGCGCTATCTGCGTACTCTCGATACTGGAGGACCTCTACAAGCTAAGCGGCTTGGAGATGCCCAGAGAAGTTCGGGATTATAATAATCTGGCGGAGCTCAAAGAGAATATGAGGCGATGGTATGCAAGCCCTCAAATAGACATAGTCAGAAAGTTCAGGATCGTTACCGACGTAATGCAAAATCCGGAAACGATCTCTCTAATGGCGGAGAACCATGTCAGGGTCCGGGCCGCCCAGGGACTGCGTTACGTTGATGCCATTTGCGCTCCGGAATACTCCGTACGGGGAGACAAGAGATCCGCCGCCAAGCTGACGGTAAAAGAAGCCATTGCCGCAAAGATAGAAGGGATCAAAAGCGGAGAAAAGAAGTATCCGGGCGTTGAAGTAAATCTCGTTTGCGCCATTGACCGCTCGAATACTCCCAAAAGGGCTGTCGAATTGGTGGATATTTTCAGCGAGTGCGACAGAGATTTTGTGGTGGCAACCGATCTGGTATGCGACGAGGCGACTTACGAACCCCAAATACACATTCCGGCATTCAAACGGGCGAAGGAAAGAGGACTTAGGAGAAATTGCCACGCGGCCGAATGGGTCAAAAACAGGCCCGACAATGAAAAAGAAACCGCTGAACAGGTCAGGAGGAACTTCCAAGAAGACCTGCCGAGCCGTTTAGCCAACTTGAGAATCGCCCTGTTCGAACTCGAGGCAGATTTTATCAATCATGGCCTTGGCCTTTCTTTGGATAGAGAGCTGATGGAGTTCATGGCCGAAAGAAGAATAGGCGTCTCGGTATGCCCCGCAAACTATGTCGCTTCCAAACTGATCCCGGACGCCGACACTATAGGCATCCCGACTCTGCTTGAGGCAAATGTTCCAGTAGTAATAGACATTGACGATGACCTGATGTTCGACGGCATCGAGCCAACAGTAAGAATGTGCAACCTTACGCCGGAGCAGATAGCAAAATTAAACCGGAATGCCTGGATGACAAGACCCGGCAACCGCAAAGAACACAAAATCCCCGCCTAACCAAGGCGGTTTTTATATCTCGTATTGTAATCTCTATGAGTTGATGTATTCTTGTCTTAAATAGATCCTTGTCCAGAGAATAAAGACATGGGAAATGCTCTTTTACTCGTCTCTATTCCAGTAGTTGCAGCAGGTGCCATTTGGCTTCTTGATTGGTACAAGAAGAGACAGGAGAATACCTGGAGAATTGTCGCCGAAGGATTGTATGACCACAATGTGGTCCGAAGTTCAGTCATCGCCGCCAGACGCCTGGCAAAAATGGGCCTGATGGTCGTGACGACCATATTCTTCCAAGACGGGAAGACCTGGCCGATACGGGGCGTTATCTTCAATCCCCCTGCTCCCGGAACCAAGATACGGATCAAAAAGAACGGATTCGGGGAGGCCCGAATCGAAATTG
>CAZFTW010000036.1:7021-7444 GCA_964521925.1 uncultured Candidatus Saccharibacteria bacterium
CTGTTGACAACCGACTACCCATCTTTAAATGACAAGGCGTAAAATTATATTGAGGTTCGGAGAATTGGAGACACAACCGTAAGGTGAAAGTCGTTCAGTAGTAATACTGGGTAGAGACTCCGGGCCTCACCAAAAAACCAGCAATTGCTGGTTTTTTGGTTCTCGTGGAAATTTATTTTGGGGGGATTAGAGAGAGTTGAACTCTCGCCCGCAGTTCCACAAACTGCTGTGCTAACCGTTACACCATAATCCCCATATTTGTCATATAATTTTAACACATTTTGCATAAAAATCCAATCAGAATATTGATCCCGTTAGAGAAAAGCCGCCCCAAGGTGGCTGAAGCCACTCGCTTGGCGAGGGCGTTCTCTAACGGGATGTTTTCTAATCAATAGCTTGGAACCGCTTTAATGATTTGGATCG
>CAZFTW010000037.1:0-7348 GCA_964521925.1 uncultured Candidatus Saccharibacteria bacterium
TGGTAGTGATATTGCCCGAGTGGGTGGTAGTGGCTGTACCGAATCTTGAATAGGCAGCCGAAGCGAAGCCCCCGACTTGGAGCGTGTTGCCGGTCAGGAAGTATGAAGCCGAGGCGGTGCCGCCCACTTCCAACCTCCCACCACTAACTTCCAACTTCGAAAGCGGAGCGGTGGTCCCGATGCCGACGTTGCCGGCGTTTTGGACAAAAAGGGTATTGGAAATTGATGCCGGGCCGCCGGAAACGGAAAAGATCGTTTCAGCGCTTGAGCTTGCGACAAACAAAGGTTCATTGAACTCGAACCGATTCGAGGACGCGTTCCATTTCAATGTGGCATTGGGTGTTGTAGTTCCACGTTCAAAAGATAAATATGAATTCTCGGAATCGGAACTCGTGTTGTCGGTATTTATCCTGAACGAAGAACTTGAAGTACCAGCGAAATCAGCGCTTCCGGATACGATCAAGTTTCCGCCTATCGTCACGTTGGTTCCAAAAATATTTACCCAAGGGTTGGCAGAAGACCCCAAGTCAAAAGAACCAGACGGGATTAAGTTAGAAACAACATTACTGGTGCTCAACTGACTGCCGGAGATCTTCCCTGAAGCGGTCAGGTTGCCGTTTTCGTCAACTTTGAATTTTTTTGAATAAACCTCAAATCTTGATTTCTCCGGAGCATCTTTCTTTCCGATACTGACATCCCCCGCCACCCCCAAAGTTCCGAAGGCACCATCACTCCCCCACACTCCTTCATGGAAAAATCCCATCCCCCGAAAGTCGCTCTGGCCGTTGACTTCCAAAGCGCCGACAGTGATTCCATTAGCCGTAGAAGCGCCGTTAGAGGTGACAAAATCAAGATTTATATTTTGTTTTTTGATGCCATCCAAAAATTCCGCGTTCAAATTCTTAATGAGCGAAGTATTGGAAATTTTAATCGTCCCTTTTTGCAGAATTATATCTTTCCCGAATACTGCGTCCCCGAAGACACCAAGATTGCCGTAGACCTGCAGGGAGTCCAAAAGCTTAGTCGCGCCTTTCACAGTCAATGTCTTGCCTACCTCAACATTTCCCTCCAAGAAAACATCTTCTGTCGTCAGATTCCCATTCTTCGTAACAAAGGCCAGGGTAAAATCTTTCGACGCCAACCCGTCAAGAAAATTCGCATTCAAATTGTCAACCAATGTCATTGAGTCAACCACGATCGGCGCAACGCCGTCAGGCGCGAATGAACGAAGCTGGCCTTGTGTTTCAATATGCCCAAAAATAGATACGCTCCCCAATTTATCAAGAACCAATACTTCATTGGCGTGAGTTCCCGGAAAATGCCCCTGAAGCGTATCAGCATCTTTAAATGTTTTTTTAATTTGCTGAACGACATAGTCCACCTGTCCAAAACTGAACCCACCAGCCAGAATAAAAAGCATAACTATCGCGCTTATCATAACTGCAAACATTCTCACCGGACTTCTCACCAGGGAGTTAGCATACTCGTTAAATTTTCGAAAACGATAACCAAACGAGTTTGACTCGATTTGTATAAATTCTCTTTCTCCTTCAGATAGTCCGCCGGAAATAACTTGAGGATGCTCTGGGAGTTCCGAAATTTTCGTAGTTATTTTTTCGGCAAAAGCCCCGAGAGAATCTGACAGCTTGTCCAATTTGTTTAAAACCGAGCTTTCAATATTCAAATGTTCGTCGGTTATCGCCGGTTGTGAAACAATCGGTGCAGGTTTTTCTTTTTCAACTTTCTCTTGCTGACCAAAAACTTGGGGATTTAATCTTTCAAATTCTTCAAAAGATTTTGAATGCTTCTCGTGGCCTGTCGGTTTTTCGCCTCCTTCGGGTTCTTCCGGAGTTAACGATTGAGTTAGAGAAGCAACTATTTGTTTTTGTCTGAAAAAGTTTTTTGGAACGGCAATGGTAACGCTTTGTTTTCTCAAATAGTCGTCAACAGCTTCTTGAGTCGTGTACCAATTCCTGCCGAGTTTAATGGAGAAAAGTTTTCCACGTCTGGCAAGCAAGCTTAAATATTCCTGCGAATAAGGAGTTCCTTTTGATGCTTCCTGAAGAGAAATATATTTTGGTTTAGACACAAATAAAACGTTTATCCGATATCGTATCGGATAACTAAGGAAGGGGTTAAAAAGCGCTTCAATCCGATAGTTTAATTATACCGGTGGTATCGGAAAAAATGTGGATAACTGGCCAATTTTTAAACCCTATTTAAAAATTGGCAATTTCTAATTACTAATTTCTAATTTCTAATGCTCTAACTTATCCACATTGACCTCTAATAGAGATAAAAGTTAGAATAGTGTTATAAACATTCATAAAAAAGTTTGATAAAACATTTAAATAGTTAAAATACATCTTTATATATTTTATTGGAAATTGAGAAATGTTAATTGGTAACTGAACTTATATGCCTAAAAAATTCCTGATAGTAAAAGAAGTGGCCCGGCTTCTCGGAGTAACCCCCTTGACGGTTCGCAACTGGGACGCGAAAGGCAAGCTTGTCGCCTACCGCAATCCCGTGAATAATTACCGGATGTATAAAGTGGAAGATGTTGAAGTAATCCTCCGTCAGATAGAACAGTCAAAGGAAAAAACAAGGAAACTCAAAATAGACATTTTTTAGAAATTTAAAACCGAGCATCTGCTCGGTTTTCCTTCTTACACGGTTGTGTAGAAGGTGCAGTCGTCAATCATCTTTTCGACGAGAGGCGACATCTTGCCATGCTGGTGTTCGAGGGTTCCGGGTTTCGGACGCTCGAGTTCAGCATCCTTGCCTTTGTAGGCAGGGCTCTGGCACTTGTATGTGTTCATCAGGTACTCCCAGGGAATGAACTCCAGGGTAACACCCGTGCGGTTCGAGACCTCGATGTATGTGAACATCGTAACGGCCGACATGCCGAGAACGAGTTCGTATCCCGACTGGCTGGCCGCTGAAGGAACCTGAAGCAGCATCTTCTCCGCTTCCTGGCACCACCACAGCGAATGCCAGTGGCCGCCGAACATGAAGTCGACATCGCCGGCGGCATGCGCCATACCGGTGAGCCACTTGCGCTGCTTGTCGATCGGTGTCCGACCGCCGCCGCGCATCATCCACAAGTGAGAAATGGCGAGCTTGAAGCCGCCGATCACCCGTGAATAATAGGGCCAATTAATGAGATCGCCCTGTGTCGGGTTGGAGGTTCTCCCCCACCGGATCCTCGACACATTGAACGCCTCTTTCAGCACGGACGGCTGGCCGGCCTGCTGACGGGCATCAAGAAGACCCCGCACGTAATCGACCAGGAACTCAAGGTCGTTGGTTCCGGTCAGATGGCGTCCGAAGGTATTCCACTCGTGATTACCGAGCCAGCAGCCGAACACTTCGAGTGCCGGCGCCTGACTGATCAGATCCTTCTGCACTTGAAGCGTGAACTCCTTTTGGGAATTCAAGCTGGTCAGCCGCAGGGGACGGTTCTCCGAGTAGGTCTGCGGATAGTTATTGCCATGGAGCACGTCGCCGTTCTCATAGAGGTGCTTGGCACGTCGATGATAAAGCGCGTAGTCCATATACTTGGCTTCCGCTTCCGCGCACATGGTCAGTGAACCATGCTGGGAATCGGTAACGAAGGCAATTCCTTCGCAGATCTCCGGCTGATCCTTCTGTTCTTCGAGGATCCGCCGAACCCGGTTGTTCAGAATGCGCATCCGGATACGGCCGTCGTCCAGGAACTCCAGTTCGGGAGCGCCGGGAATGGCGAGCTTTTTCCGGAAGGTATTCTGCCGGTGGCTTTTGCTCGTAAGCACACCTCGGCTGTTCGCCCTCATCTTGTATTCCGACTCCTGCAGAGAGTTCTGCATGCCGGGCACGGTCATGAACCAGTGGCCGCCGGAATCCGGGTCGTCGCCCAGATAGCCGCCATAGTACATTTCCTGCTGGAAATCCATGGTCCAGAAGGGAACCTTGTGACCAGCAGCGAGACGCTGGCGGATCTGCGATTCCATCGCGAAGATGGGATCGACATACTGGGTGATCGGCGAGAAGTTGGTGTTGTGGGTCGCAACGAATTCCCGGCCATTGACCGTGAACGACAGCGTATCAGCCGACACGCACGTCTTGCCGCGATTGCCCTCAAGGGCCCACGCTTCGACAACCTTCTCGTATTTCTTCGGGTAGCTAAGCTTGTGGCGCTTGGCAACCAGAATTTCCACGATCAGGCGGTATTCGCTCTTGCGCACGCCGATGCGGCTTTCCACTTCGGCGGCGTTATAGAGCGAACGCTTGATACGGTATTGATACGGAAGAATGACTTCGATCTGGATCCGCCGTTTCGCGTAGAACTCGCGGATCATGAGCCGGCGGTTCTGCTCGAAGGTCAAACTGCCCATCGAGACGCCGTGCTGCCAGATCTTGCCTTCGGCCAACTGCGCAAGTTTTGCGTAGTCCAGCGCGACGGCTTCGTCGTCGTCGCCGAGGAAATAGTGCACGTTTCCGCGCGTGATCTCCTCAAGCTTTCTCAAGACGTTGCCCGCAGCCGTGATCTGGTGTCCGGGCTTGTTCAACCCGATGCCAGAGTTGGCTTGCGGATCATCAAGAGTATCGATGGGCAAACTTTCACCCACCAGAACCCTGCGCTTGTCCACCTGGATGCCGGCAAATGCTCCCTGCACCAGACCCGACACGAGAGTCAGGTCAGGATTGGTGCGTTCCATCATCCAGTTGAGCAACCTCATATCGGTGAATTGATTACCGATAAGGACCTCAGCCAGTGGAAGAAGCTTCCAGTTCTTCTGGCCTCTTACAACGTCGGTGAGGTCAACGGTTCTGACGCGCTTCGCGCGCAAGTCAGCGTCCAAGGCCTCTTCGAGCTGTTTCAAGGTCAGCTGGGCAGGATCGGGTGTCTGCGCTTCCGTCTGGGCGGCGAGTTCGTTCTCCAGAGCATTGACGTCGAGCGTCATGAGCGTCTGGGTATCCTGACCGAGTTCGACACCGCGGGGGGTCAGAACATAGGTCTGTTCCTTCTTGGCATACTTGAACAGCCCGCTCTCGACAAATCGGTCAAGAACGGTTGCCACAAACGCAGATCCGTGGCTGTCGCGTCCGTATGCCAGTTCGGCGATCGTCCAAGCCGTCCGAGGAACATCGTTGTCCACGTGAGCGGCGATACGATCCACCTCCTCACGAGGGACCAGCCTGTGCAGTTCGGCCGGGGTGTAAAACCCGGGCAAGTTGCAGAAGTAGGTCAGATTCCCTTCGATCTTGAAGGTGAACAGGGCGTCCCACTCCACGAATTTGGCCAGAATGCCTCGAATGGCATTCAGCTTGTGGACACGCTTGCTGCCCTTGACCATCAGCTCTTTTGCAAAAGGCAAAAGGTCGGTATTCCGAATAGTGCTCTTCTGCTTAAGAAGGCCATGGATTACTCTCCAGTAAACCCGCAGTTCGCTGGCTTTCGGAAGCTGTTCCAAGAACTCCGCTGCGCTGATCTCACCCGCTTCGCGGGATTTGATCAGTGACTTTTCGTCACGCTCTTTCGCCTCTTCGGCGGAATGGCCCAATTTGATGTCCTTCGTAACCGCGCGGTTGCGCAGTTGTTTTTCCGTATATTGCGGAAACGCCGCCTTTGCGGCCATCACGCCCTGATCCCGCAAAAGGCCGTCAAGACGATCAAGCTCCTTCGCCGTAAGAGCGGCAAAGGGGTACTTTTGGGTATCATGCTGGACCTGAACTCCCTCGAACAGGCCCATGTGGCGGGCTTTATGGGAACAAGTGTTCCAGCTTCGCTTTTTCAGAAGCGTATCCGAACTAACCAGGTCTTTGAAACGGCCCAGGTTGTTCGAGGATCTCTTCCAGAGTCGCCGCAATGCGGCCTCCTCCGGTTTACTCCATACTTTGCTGCGCATCTGCATACCTCACAAGTTGTGAAAGTGCTTGCCACAATAATAACAAGAAAATTTTTCAACTCAATATTGACCCCGCTCTTGAAAATCTGTGTAATAAAAATACCCAGTGGAAAATTATAGAAACCGATTTTCAAGGGCGGGGTGACAAGCCAAACATAAAACGGCCTGGTATGCCGTTTTATGTTTTTACTGCGGGGGCACCAGGACTTGAACCTGGAAATCTTCTTTTGGAGAGAAGCAGTTTACCATTAGCCTATGCCCCCAACTTTATATGAGTTTTTTAAACTCTTCGTCAGTTAAACCAGTATCGCGAATAATTCCTTTAAGAGTGTATGGATTCAATCTATTAGAGCGGGGTATAGTAATTTTTCTACTACCATTTGACATGCCGACATGTTTTCTGCCGCGAGTTTTAGAAATCCAAAAACCGGCTTTTTGAAAGGCCGACACCGCACGCTTTGAAGAAACATCCGTAAAAATCATATCTATCTAGGCCGGCAGAGCAATTTCTACTTCTCTCACCCTTGAACTCTTGAGTTCTTTTGCTGACATTTCTAGATATGTCAGAATAGCATCTTGAATACTTTTTAGTGCTTCTTTCTCTGTCCTACCCTGGCTATGACAACCCGGTAACGCCGGAGCATGCACATCGTAACCGTATTTACTCTTGTGAATAACCACTAAATATTTCATGTCTTCAATTATACCTAAATCCAATAATAAACTCAAATCCCCGTCTGGCCCGCCTGATTATCCTGTCATTCTGGCTTCTTTGTGTACTGTGCTCTTCTTGCACCACTTGTCCCGATTTTGTTCAACTGAAAGTTGATTATCCCGATCTTTAGATCGAGGATTCTCGACACAGTCGGAACAAAATCGAGGATCCTCGATTTGCTAATCGCGCTTTGCGCGAAGCAAATCGGGACAGAACTATCCGGTCATACGCGCTTCCTTGTGTATTGTACTTTTCTTGCACCATTTACAAAACTTCTTCATCTCCAGCTTCCTCTCGACGGTCTTCTTATTCTTGGAAGTATAGTAATTCGCCCGCTTGCACACACCGCATTTTAACCTCAATAAATTTTCTTGTGGCATGGTTATAATTTATCACGAAAACAGACAAAAAGCAAATTCCGTTTTTTGTTTGAAAAATATCAGTTTCTGTGATTAAATAATTGAATGCCGTTGTAGCTCAGTTGGTAGAGTCCCGATAATTGCTAGCAATTATCGAGGATCCTCGATTTATATTTGAAAACTTGGAGCCGACGTAGCTCAGAGGTAGAGCAACTCCATGGTAAGGAGTAGGTCGTGAGTTCAATTCTCACCGTCGGCTCCAAGTTTTCAATAAATCGGGACAACTCCATGGTAAGGAGTAGGTCGTCGGTTCAAATCCGACCAACGGCTCCAGAATTAGACTTTCCGATTTTTGACCGACGAATCGGTGGGCGGCACGAAGT
>CAZFTW010000038.1:0-7294 GCA_964521925.1 uncultured Candidatus Saccharibacteria bacterium
TCTTCTTAGCAACACTCATATCCCCCAATCTAAAACCAATTAAATAAGCTTTCTCGGCACCAGAACCATCAAAATCCTTTTTGGGGTATCTGGTAACCGCTTTTGCTATTTTCCTGCATCTCTCATTATTCGTGAGTATAATACCCTCAACGTCGGTTCTTCTAGGAATATTAAATCTCCTTAGTTTGTGAGCAATTGCTGAAGGACTGCAATTATATAACTCCGCGATTTTATATGCTGATAGTTTTTTAACCTCATAAAGCTCTTCGAGTTTTTCTTTAGAAATTCTATATTTTTCAGTCCTAAGAATAAGTTTTAGAGCTTCGGACTTATTTCTAATCGCTATGTCATACGCTTTTAGCTTTCTGTCTATGGTTGATTTTGCGCAAGCATACTTCTGAGCAATCTTTCTAGTAGATAGCTTCTGGATAAGATATAGATTTTGAAGTAAATCTTTGGGTATAGAAACTTTTCTCATTACTTTATTCTACCATAAAAAACGGCCTACTTCGAGTGTTTTTGAGGACCGATTACCACCACGAATTCCCCGAGCACATTGTCTTTGGAAAGCTCCGCCAGAACATCGTTTACGCTGCCCCGGTATATTGTCTCGAATTGTTTGGTCAGTTCTCTTGCGACCATCAAGCGCCTTTCCCCTATCAGAGCCGTATCCCTAAGCTCTTCGAGGGTTTTAATAATTCTATGCTTCGATTCGTAAAAAACAATTGTTTCGCCGGTTTCCCCGATCTTTTTAAAAAATGTCTGGCGGCCTTTCTTGTGGGGAGGGAATCCCAGAAAAATAAATTCGTCCGTATAGAATCCGCTGACACTCAAAGCCGTCACGGCGGCATTGGGCCCGGGGATGGGCACAGTTTTCAATCCGGGTATCTCTTTAAGAACCTCCCGTATCAGATAATTGCCCGGATCGCTTATCCCGGGCGTTCCGGCATCTGTGACCAACGCAAGGTTTTGCCCGTCCTTCAACATTTCGATTATACGGTCGAGTTTTTTAAGCCCGCTGTGCTGGTGGTAGCTTAAGATCTCTTTTTTAATATTGTACCTGTCAAGAAGAACCTTGGTTACCCTCGTATCCTCGGCCAGTATCAAGTCGGCGTTGCTTAAAACGCTTATTGCTCTTAGAGTTATGTCTTCGAGATTCCCTATGGGTGTTGATACTATGTATAACATAACGATTGTCCCGATTTAATCCGCGCAAAGCGCGGTTATTAAATCGAGGATCCTCAATTTTGTAATTCCGACCTTGTCGGAAACAAAATCGGGAGAGTAGCTACGATATACAAAATAGCCATTAGTTTTTAGCCATTAGAACTTAACATTAGATTTTTAATTACTATTGGCTAAGTCCTACTGGCTGATTCTTCGGTGCTCTTTGTGTTTGGCAAAGTCATCGAGCATCTCTACGATAACCGTGGCCAAAGGAACCGACAGGATCATGCCGGGAATTCCGGCGAGCTGCTGGCCGACAAGAAGAGCAATTATGACGACGACCGGATTCAATCCGACTGTTTTGCCAAGCACCACCGGAACAAGCAGATGATTTTCGAGCTGCTGGGCGGCAATATAGAAAACCACTATCCAGAGGCCGAGCGACGGGTCTTGAAGAAATGCGAGAAATACAGCCGGTATCGCGGCCAATACCGGACCGACAATCGGAACTATTTCAAGAATGGCGGCGAGAAGGCCAAGGATAAGAGCATACTTGATACCCATAAGCGACAAACCGACGTAAACCACCAAACCCATTATCAGGCCCAAGAGCATCTGGCCCTGCAGCCAGCGGCCGACCTTAATTTCCGAGCGCTTCCAAAGATTAATTGCGTAGGCCTCATATTTGTCGGGCACTATCGAACCGAGAAAGCTTTCGATGCCGTTCTTGGTAACCGAAAGGTAGAAAGAAATTATCAATATCGCGATAAAAGATGTCACGCCGCCGAAAACACTGATTATCAAACCCACCACCGACTGGGCCGACTGCTGAAGATAGGTCGAAAACGTCTCGAGAATATTCTGTATCTCGCTTACGAAGTCGAGATACTTGGGAGCGCCTTCCTGCGCTCTCTCAAGCGAACTTGAGAGCTTGGACAACGTCTCCGGCAAAGCCGTCAAAAGCTGGCTCACCTCCTGCGACACGAAAGGCACGACCAGCGAAAGCAGAAAAGCTACCAGAATAATAAAGGTCAGAAACAAAATAAGGACCCCCAGGAGCCGCGGAAACCCCTTATCTTCAAGCCAATTGGCGAATGGAGCAATGGCCGAAGCGATTATCAGCGCGAAAAGAAAGATGATGAATACATCCTTCAATATATACAGGAAGAGGAAAAACAAGATAACCAAAACCACCCGGATAATAGTCCCCGTATTTATCTCGATATGAATGTGGTCTGGTTCGGGCATAAAATCAGATCTTCAGAATTTTCTTGAACGGCTCCGCATCCTCAAATGGACCGATAAGCGCCAAATTGAGCTTTTCGTTGACGAATATTTCTTCGGCGACATCTTTCACCTGTTCAAGAGTAACTGCCTTAATTTTAGCGAGTTCTTCTTCCGGGGTCAAAACTTTACCTTTATAAAGCACCGGCATTGAGTATGCCTGGGCGACGGTGCGGGAATTTTCCAACGCCACGACCATTCCGCCTTCCGCCTGTTCCTTGGCCTGCCTAAGTTCTTCGGCGGTGATGCCGTTATTTTTTATCTTCCTTATTTCTTCCAATATCACCTCGATGGCGTCGTCCGCTTTGTCGTTATTGACTCCCGCGTTTACCATAAGCAATCCCGAGTGGGTATCATTCTCCGAGTCGGCGCCCACATAATCAGCCAGTCCCCTTTTATCCCTGACCTCGTCAAACAAACGCGAACTCATTCCCCCGCCCAGAACGACCGAGAGCACGGAGGCGGCATATTTCTTTTCATCAAAGATGTTGTATGCCCTGAAGCCGAGTATAAAATGTGACTGGTCAGTTTTTTTGTAATGGAGGTTAAGCTGGGAAGAGTCTTGTTTCTCAATTACCGCAGGTTTGGTCAACTTTTCCGCTTTTCTGATATTTTCGAAATATTTTCCTGTTCTTTCCCTGATATCGTCAGGGTCAATGTCGCCGGCAATGGCCACGACGGTATTCTTGGCCGTGTAGTGGCTGTTAAAGTAGTCAACGAACTGTTCGCGCTTTAAGCCCATAACTGTTTCTTTTTCTCCCGCAATATCCCATCCTGCGGGCTGGTCGCCGTATAAAAGATGCTCAAAAAGGTCGTATATGTATCTCTGGGGATTATCCCGATACATATTTATCTCCTCCACAATAACTCCCCTCTCCATGTCTATGTCTTTGGCATCAATTTTAGAATTAAGAAATATGTCGAAGACAACGTCGAGTATCGTATCAAGCTTGGAAGAGCTTCCGCGCGCGTAATAGCCGGTATATTCCTTTCCGGTAAACGCATTAAATTCGGCCCCGATGCTTTCTAGTTCGCCGGCGATATCAAGCTTCCCCGGCCTCTTGGTCGTGCCCTTGAACATCATGTGTTCCAAAAAATGGGAGATGCCGTTGATGTCTTTGGTCTCGTATTTCGAACCGGTTCCTACCATAACTAGAACCGTAACCGTCTTTGTGTTTGCCATGGGAACCGTAACCAAACGCAAACCCGAATCGAACGTATGAAAGTGATGATTGTGTGTTTTCTCCATGTGCCTGCGAAAGGAGTCGAACCTTTGTCTAGGGCTTATGAGTCCCTCGTTCTAACCGTTGAACTACGCAGGCATTTTGCCCCTCATGTTTATTAGCGATTTCGCTCGCCTCTTTCACTTGTTGCGGGGGTGGGATTCGAACCCACGACCTCCAGGTTCTGGCTGTTGGCTGCCATTACTGACAGTGTCGGACTATACCATCATCCTGCATTTCAGGACGCTCCCATTATAGTCTCTGAACGTCCCCCTAAGGGTTTCGCTGCTGATTGCCCATCTGTATGAAGATTAGGGTTTCCAGCAATTTAGAGAGTTTTTCCATACCATATTGCTATGATAGGTCACAATTTCTTATGAGCCTGACGAGCTGCCGCTGCTCTACCCCGCAATAATAGTGTAGCATATTTTAGAACGTTTACAAATTGTCTATAAAAAGAATATGCGGTATAATGTAGTATAACTAAGTATGGCCAAATCGAAACTGAAAATAAATGCCAGAAAGTTACGAAACTCCGGCAATAGTATAAAAGATATTGCTCGTATCTTAGAAGTATCTCAAAGTACTGTCAGCTTGTGGTGTCGAGATATCAAACTATCCCAGAAACAACTGGATGAAATTTTAGACACCAAGAGAGATTTAATTACACGAGGCCGGATGAAGGGTGCCATGATGCAAAGGCAAAAGAGAATCCGAGCTATTCATGAAGCAACTCAGGAAGCTAAAGGACTTAATAAACTAACAAGCAATGAATTTTTTATAGCAGGACTGGCGCTTTATCTTGCCGAGGGAGCAAAAACTTACGGAACAGTCCAATTTACCAACAGTGATAAGCGCATGGTAAAATTCATGATAAATTGGTTCAGCCACTTTTTTAACATTAAGACACCGGATATAAAATGTTCGATACACATTAACTCAATACATAAAAATCGCGAAAAAATTATAATTGCTTTTTGGAAAAAATATCTTCGACTAAAATCAGGGAACTTTACAAACATTAGATATGTTAAAACACCTCCCCAAAAAATGTACGAGAATTATGGCAAGTTCTATGGGACCATGGATTTACGTATTAAAAAAAGTACCAATTTACTATATCGAATTAATGCCTTAACCAACCGGCTTCTGGCATTAAAAAATTAATAGGCAAATCCCGCCCTCGCACCCATGCTTCTCTATTGTCTTTAACAATAATTGAGTTCATACTTACTTTAAGTACTCGGGAGAAAGGAAGGTAAGATGGAAAAGAGAATCTCCCAATTTCTTTGGTTCTTTGGCATATCAGTCCTGCTCCTCGCAATCTTTGGATGTGCCTCAAATCCGAAATCCCAGACCGATCCCAAGCAACCCGAGGAGCGGCCTCCGGAGCTGGTAGTGAAAGTATATCCCACCCTGACATCCGCCGGAATTTCAGGCGCTACGGTGCGCATCGAATACAGGATACTCCCCCTCCCCGGCAACAGAAGCTACCGGATATCCTGGGCCGATGAGGGTGGTGAATGGGGCGCAAAAGGACGAGACCTCGACGGGGAAAACGAACCCTACATATTTCCCTGGATATTTGTAGGCAATCTGTTTGAGGGACAATATACGGTGAGGTTGGTAGTTATCCGAGTGGAGAACGGGGAGGATAAAGAACACACCGTCTCCCAACGCTTCACGGTACAATAAAGCGGGCTCGAGCCCCGCTTTTAATTGCTATCCGATTTCATATCTGACTGCTTTACTGATATAACATTCCCTGAAGAAGTATCTTTCCGACGTTGACAGCGGAACCGCAGCTCAACCAGATCTCCTTGGGCAAAGATGAGCTGGAAATTGTGATCAATTTGTAACCATAGCCGGACAGATAGTGAGATTCGTCCCCCACCTTCACATACCGGGCATCGCCGGACCGGTTATCAAGCATTACGCTTGAACCGCTCTTAAAAGTTGTATCGGTCGGAACGGCCTGGCAATACTGATCGAACTGTATCCTGTTCCCACCATATTCTTTGACCAATTCCGTGTAGGACTTGGCGGAACCGGCAGGCACAGCCGTTGTGCCCGGCTTCTTGACCGGCGCTTTGGCGGCCGGACCGGAGCTCGGAGTTGGCGTCGGATATGCCGTTTCAGGGGCCCAACTCCTGTCTTTGTTCATTAACCAGTAGCCCGCGACAACTATCAACACGACCACTACCAGCAAGGCCCATTGTTTTGTTTTCACCCCGTCAGAAGTAGTGCAAAGCATGTATCACTACCAGTTGGTCGTTATACAAACTTTTTACTACTTTATTGAAACTTTTGTTTTACAAACCCGTAGGGCTACTTCTAACGGGGTTCATATACATTAATTTTACTCGAGTTGGGTTATTTGTGCCAACAACAGTGTGGATAAAAAATCCTTTTGTTTACTTGCTAAATAATGTGTACAGAGATATAATGGAAGCATGTCCGAATCGGTTAAGGAATTAAGGGTTATTTTTAGGTCTGGGAATCAAAAGCTGTTTTTAAATCAAATAAAAACCCTACTAAAAATTGATGATTTAGACCTCGCAAACACCTTAGGATTAAGCAGAAGAACGATTTACGATTGGGGAAGGGAGAAATATTCTATACCCTTTCCTGCGGTTAAAAATCTATGTAAAAGGGCTGGTATAGATATACCGCACAAAATTGAGCTTAAGGATAGATACTGGTATACCAATGGAGGAGGAAATGCCGGCGGAAGAGCCGTACTCAAAAAATACGGATTTATTGGAGGAAATCCTGAGTATCGAAAAAGGAGGTGGCATGAATGGTGGGAAAGTAAGGGAAAATATAATAAACATTCTATTACTTCCACTCTGCCCATCAAAATTCCTCGACAATCAGAATCTCTGGCTGAATTTATTGGCATTATATTAGGAGATGGCGGTATTTCGGCAAGACAAGTGACAATTACTCTCCATAAAGTTGACGATAGAAAATATGCAGAATATGTTAAAAATTTAATAACTAAGTTATTTAACACTGTCCCTTCTTTTTATTTGAGCAGCAAAGACAACGTTATTGATATAGTAGTATCTCGCTCAACGCTTGTTAAGTATTTAGTAGATATGGGATTATGTATAGGAAGCAAGGTTAGGCATCAAGTTAATGTCCCTTTGTGGATTCGTAATTCTGAAAAATTTAGCTCAGCGTGCTTGAGAGGATTATTTGATACCGATGGTTGTTTCTACGTGGATCGACATATAATAAAAAATAAAACTTATTTCAACTGCGGAATGAATTTTACGAACCGATCCTTGCCTTTATTAAATTTTTTCAAATCTAAGTTGACAGAATTTGGATATAGTCCAACCCAAAAAACAAAGTACGGTATATTCCTAAGAAGAGAATATGAGATTATAAAATACTTTACAAAAATAGGATCGAGAAATTTAAAATATATTAATAGATTAGAAAAGTTTTTTAAAGAAAAATACGGTGAGGTACCGAAGTGGTCATAACGGGGGCGCCTCGAAAGCGTCTTGCCCCGAAAGGGGCCCGTGGGTTCGAATCCCACCCTCACCGCCAGTTAGGAAATGAAGTCATTGGTCCCGACTTTGTCGAGGATCCTCGATGGCTTTGCCATC
>CAZFTW010000039.1:0-7229 GCA_964521925.1 uncultured Candidatus Saccharibacteria bacterium
GGTGTACATCCTCATATTTTAGCAGGGGTGGTTCCAAGGTATTGAACCATGACAAAGGGTTGACTAAATGACAAAAAGGGGGTCAAATTTTGACTACTTTTTTATAGAAAAAGTGTCCGTCTTTCTATCTACTTCCCCGCCCAGCCGCATTTCGAACTTTAGAGCGCTGTCGTTTTCTTCCCAGCCTTGCATATCTGTCTCTTTATAACCATTGTCTTTGATCCAACCCAGATCTTCAAGCCATAGGATCGTTCCTAGATCTTTATGAGAATAATCATGGATACCGATAATACCGGCAAACCGGCCTGAATGATTTACAACTTCATACCCGCCATTGATCCCTACCGGCCGGCCGTCAACTTCGATCAGCCTGACAGACATAAAACCCTTGAATCCGTTTTTAACCGCATTTTTATACCAACCGTCATAAACATGTTCTTTCCCTTGTTTTCTAATTGCGTTATTTTTCCATTCATCGATTATTCTATACAATTCTTCCTTGCTCGCATTTTTCGCGTCTGAAACTTGAACTTTGTGCTCCCTGTAAAATTTATTTTTTGCATTCCTCACTTCTTTCAAAAAGCGGCCGGGAAGATTGGGGTCATATTTTTCCATATTTAAAACCAGGTACAAAAGAGAAAAATAAACATCATTTATGGTCAGGCCGCCGACTTTTAAAAGTTCCGGCCTTATATAATCGGTAACATAATCGCACCAAACTTCTTTTGTTTTACCATCCAAAACATTCTTACTGAATTCGACTATTCTTTCAGTCGCTTTTTCTTTTGGGGTCAGTGGGTCTGACCATATCCGCCACTCATGTTCATACCTGCTAGCCAAAAGACCCGAACCGTCGGAAAATTCTATAAAATTACGAACGCCCCCATCGTGACTCATGTCACAATCAACAAACCAATCTAAGTTATGATCGGAGGTCCAGCCGAATTTGCTTATACATGATTGGATCCGGTCTCTCTCGGCTTCAATGTCATCGTAAAATTTCATCTCTATCTAATTATGTCGGGTCCCGTCTGATAACGGTTCAATTCCAAGTCGTTTATGGTGAAGATCGAACCGGCATCGCGGCCGGAGCTGAAGAATTGCTGCTCGGTAATATTCAGCCAATGTTTGGTCCCGTCCGGCCAGACGGCGTAGACCTTTTCGTCATTGATGCTCCTGACATAGTTAGCCGTGGTATAAGAATGGAAGATTTCGTCGTCAACCTCAATTGCTTTTGAGGGATCGAGGTGGCCATAGAGAGCGATAACCTCCGGCCTTAAGTATCTTTTATAAATACCCTCCGCGACATAGATCTCCGACTCTCTCTGCCTCTTCATGAGTTCTCCGTCTTTGGGTTTTTTGGGGGTGTCGATAAAGTCGATGTTGGCACTGAACACGCTGAATTCTTCACTATCGTCAAAATTCGAGACCTTGCTTTCGTTGACCGGCATAAGCGTAATGTAGTTCAAGCCGTCTTTGACCGGTATGTGTCCCCCGTCGGGCAAAGAACCGAAATTACCCATATTATCCAGATACCAGAGCTTGAATCCTGCCTCGCTGTTAAAATCTACCTTGAATGACTTGCCCTCGGGGACGTTCAGCAAATCGAACTTATGCCAAGAACTCTCCCACGGTTTCAGGCTATAGTTTAGCTGATACTTCCCGGGGTATGACAGGAAATAAAAATTCGGAGCAATCCTGAAGTTGTTCAGGCCTTGTTTCTGGTAGCCAAAGTTGCTGTTCTGGCTTGTGTCGTTGAGGAAAATAGCCGCAAGCCACTTCCCAAAAACGCTCGAGAAATTTTCATTGATTCCCTTGGACAAAAAGTAATTATTCAGAGAATCGATACCCGACTTATTTGTCTTTAACGTTTCCGACAATATCTCCGGTCCGAATTGCTCTACCAAATATTGCCCAAACATGATTGCGTGGGCGTAGTCCAGCGGGACGTTGGGCCATTCGGTTAAACTGTCGGATGTGTCGGACAAAAAAGTATCCAGCCGCCTTTCCAAACTTGAGCCGTCGAAGACATCGTTAAAACCGACGAGAGTGATGGAATATTCGGACCTTAATTCATTAAGCCAAATATCTTCATTCGTATCCCTTAGCAGTTCTTTCTGGTTGAAAGATATCAAATGCTGGAACTCGTGGGCCAGAAAGGATTTGGCCAGATCGCCGAATGATTCCACGCTTACAACTATCATTTCCCTCTCGTTCGAGGACTCGGCAATTTTTCTCTGGAAAAGGTTAACAGTTTCAAAATATCCCCCATTCCCCGGATTGAGATTCTCCAGGAGGATGGTTATCCGGACGTCCCCGTCTATGCCCGGATTCGGCTCGGAACCCCAGAATTGAGTTTCTTTGGGGTAAATAACATCGTCAAACTGACGAGCCAGTTCTTGTATGTTCGCCATGAGTGAGTTCCTACTTGAAAAACTTATTTCATTCCAAAAACTATCATCAACGTAAAAGTAGGCCCTGTCCGAAATGTGCCTCAACGTGGCGGCGATGGATGTCCGAGAAAAGTCGTCGTATTTAGGATTTACGAAAAAGGTCCTGGTCTCACCGACGCTGTCCGCGGATGCGTGCGGCGTAAGGATAAAAAAAGACGCCAGCACCAAGCTGGTAAAAATTAACTTTCTGGAAAATCTAACTTTCATCCTCAAATTATAGTCCCGATTTTAAAAAAATTCAATAAGAATTTTTAATAAAATCGAGGATCCTCGATGTGTGACATCGGGACATTTTTCAGCCAGTCGGCCAATTTAACTTTCGGCTGCCAGCCCAAAAGTTTTTTGGCTTTCGACGTATCGGCCAACGTATCTCGCGGTTCAAACCGGGCTGGAATAAATTTTATGGGCCCTCCTATTAATCGCGCAACATGCAAAATTGACTGATTTTTACCGGCACCTATGTTTATAACCTCTCCCTTACCCACTTTCCCCGAGCGCATGGCCAAAATGTTGGCACGGACAACGTCCTTTACATTCGTAAAGTCCCGGGTATGTTTGCCATCTCCAGTAATCGTCAGCGGCTGGCCCGATGATTTCTGCTTAAGGAACCTGGCAATTACCAGCGCGTAGGCGCCCTCATGGCTCTGCCTATGGCCATATACGTTAAAATACCGCAAACACACGGTTGGCAACCCATACACCTCGCTCCATATTTTACAATAAAGTTCTCCGATATATTTTTGAAGCCCGTAGGGGCTTTTTGGATTTGCTAAAAAGTTTTCCCGCAGCGGCATTGTTTTCTGATCCCCATAAGCCGAGCTCGATGCCGAATATATTACCCTTTTCACTCCCGCGTCGGCAGCCGCAACCAGAACGTTAAGCGTACCCCGCACGTTTGCCGCATCGGACTCCAAAGGATGCTCTATGGAAAACTGCACTCTAGGCAAAGCGGCCAAGTGAAAAACATAATCAACCCCCCGGAAAATCGGTTTGATCTGCTTCATATTGGTCACGTCGGCGCGGTAAAACTTGGCCTTGCTATTGACGTTTTCTCTTTTACCACCCGATAAATTATCAATAACCAAAACCTGATGGCCCAAGCGGACCAACTCGTCAACCAAATTAGAACCTATGAATCCCGCCCCGCCGGTAACTAATAATTTAGACATTAGTAATTAGAAATTAGAAATTTTTACGTATCTCCTTTCTTTTTTGAATGATGATCTCCTTGTTGTGCTTTGATACGTCGTCAACCGTAAGGCCCTGGGCCTTGAGCAACTCAACGTTATAGCCCTCCACAGCTTTCAAGACAGCGATACCCCTGTTCAGCACTTTCAGGAACGCAGGGTCGGTTTTTTTCTTTCCTAGCTGTTGGGCCACCGTTTCGGCAAAAGAAATAAAGGCAGCCATGTCCTTCGGAAAACAATATCCGCCCGCGCCGCAATAATTCCCGTGGGCCACGTTCAGCCAGGCCGGGCCGATGCGCAAATCGGCAGAAATCAGGTCTTTGATATTTTCATAATTTACCTTGGTCTTTTTCTTCTCGGCCGCGTATTTCAATGTCATGGCATGAGCAATGTCAGCAAGAATATTGCCGTATGCGACTTTGATGAATCCAAAGACATTGCTGGCGTATTTTCCCATTTCCGCCTCTGTTGTGTTGACCGACTTTCTGGAGTAATCGGATGTCCAGGGACGGATGAAATTCTTGCGGGGAAGAAGATTGAGTACCTCTATCGCATCCGTTTCCGACTTGGCCGTCGTGGAAACTATCTGTCTGTCCGGAGAGATAAAGTCCTCCCAGGCCTGCGATTCGGTCAAAAATTCTGGATTAAAGATAAATCTTTTCTTGGGATACTTATCCTGCAAGCGCTGGACCGTTCCCGGAGACACAGTTGATTTAATAATTATTATTTTCCCGCCTGCCCCGTTCCAACCCCGCCCCCTTTTTGAATGGCGGTCAGCGGATAAGGTTGGTGCGGGGTCTTTTATCTGGCCGACGACGCTCTCGACTATGGAAGTATTACAACTCCCGTCCGGATTCGGCGGTGTGGGCACCGACACAAAAACAACATCCGCCTTATTCGCGTCGTCTTTAAAGCTCTTCTTGGGGTCGGCATCATAGCAAAACAGGTCTTTGCCTCTTTTGTAGCCGTTCAGCTCTTCGAACCATTTTCTTATCGGTTCACCGACCATTCCGAGGCCGATTATCCCGACTTTTAGCTTAGTGCTCATACAATTGATAAATGATACCAATCCTTGATTTTTCTTGCAAATCAGGGTATTATCTATTGTAATTCATGAATCCCGTTAGAGGTCTCGCTCGCGACCAAGTCGCGAGTCCGTAGGACCTCGGCGGGGCTACCTCTAACAGGATGAAGAAACTTCTACTTTTTTTGGCCGACATCGGGGCTTTATACGCCTCGCTTGCGCTTACCCTGTTTTTGCGATACGGCGGGGATTTTCAAAACCAATACGACCGCCACATCTATCCCTTCCTGCTGATATTCGCGCTCTGGCTTTTGGTATTCTATGTTGCAAACCTTTATGAGGCCCGCCTGCTTAGAAACAACATATTTTTTTATTCGGCCCTGTTCCAGGCCATCGCCACGGCCGCGGGTATCTCCATCCTCTTCTTCTATTTGATCCCTTTTTACGGCATCACGCCAAAAACAAATCTTGTTATCTTTGTCGCGATCTTCACTGGTTTGGAGTTCGTTTTAAGATACTCTCTCAATAACCTCTTCGAAAGAGGGCTTAGAAAACCGGTCCTGATAGTGGGCGCGAACGCCCAGGCGCTCGAACTCGCCCGGTTCATAAAAGAGAATCCCCCGCTCGGCTACGAACTCGCCTCCGTGGTGGACTTAAATCCAAATGATCTTAACAACATCATCAAAGAAAAGAACATCAACACCGTGGTCTTGTCCCCCGAAGCATACAAAACAACCGAGGTGATAGATCTTTTTTATAAGTCCCTCGGCAAGAAGATAACTTTTTACAACCTCTCCTCTCTCTACGAACAACTGACAGGCAAGGTTCTCCTGGGCGCGATAGACCAGATATGGTTCCTGGAAAACCTGAACGAGGGCAACAAGAAATTCTTCGAGATCCTAAAAAGAACCACCGATATCGCGCTCGCCTTGGTACTGGCTGTTCCCACTCTGCTACTTTTGCCATTTATATTTTTGGCCGTTAAACTCACTTCCCCTGGGCCGCTGATCTACGGACAGACAAGAGTAGGGCGTTTGGGAAATAGCTTTAAGATCATAAAGTTCAGAACAATGCGGAAAGATGCGGAAAAAGAGACCGGAGCCGTCTGGGCGGCCGAGAACGACCCCCGGATAACCCGGGTCGGAAGGTTCCTAAGAAAGACACGGCTCGACGAGCTTCCTCAACTATGGAACATATTCAGGGGAGAGATGTCTTTTGTCGGCCCGCGCGCGGAAAGACCCGAATTCAACAAACACCTGGAGCACATCCCCTTTTACGAGGAACGCTACCTGGTCAAACCCGGCCTAAGCGGTTGGGCGCAGATAAGCTTCCGCTATGGGTCATCTATTAGCGACGCGGAGGAGAAACTGAAGTATGATCTTTATTACGTAAAAAACCGCTCTCTCCTACTGGACCTAAGCATCATTCTGAAAACAATACGCATCGCTCTCAAACAAGCCGGGAGATAAACACTCAAAGTGCGCCAACTGTTAGTTTGAAGAAAGTGTTTTTTTATGTTAAAAATTTGATATGAGAAGACGAGAAATAATCCTAATTTTAACATTGTCCCTGGTATTAAGTTTTGCTCTATACGGAAACACGATCGGCGGAGAGTTTGTTTACGACGATCAACTTTACAATGACAGGGAAGATCTCCGCAGCATAAAACATCTTGACAATGTGCTCTTTGAACCTTATTTACCGCTAAATCCCGAGGCCGGTATATACCGCCCGCTGACAACGGCGAGTTTTATTCTGAACTATTCGGTATTCGGCGATTCGCCGTTAAGTTTTAGGATAACAAACATATTTTTAAACGGGTTGGTTGCGTTTTTTGTATTTTTACTGATATATCAACTAACTAATAACAAGCGATCTGCCTACTTAACTTTTTTCATCTTTTCTTTTCTGCCAATTCACACGGAAGTAGTTGCGTTTATCAAAAGCAGAGACGAAATTTTGTCCCTGCTTTTTGTTCTGCTGTCACTTCTGGCCTTTACCAAAAATAGGTGGGTTTTAAGCTCATTATATTTTCTTTTAGCAACTTTAAGCAAAGAGGCGGCAATTGTTGTTCCTCTCATTATCTTTTACATTTTTGTCTCCCAAAATGGCCTTAAAGTTAAAGAAATTATAAAAAGAGGAGCATATTTCATCCCCGCCTTTCTGGTTTTCTTCCCGCTAAGATTCAGGGCTCTCGGTGAATATGCTTTTGGAAACAACGAAACATTTTTTGTGTATAACCCGCTCAAATTTGTAGAGCTTGGAGAAAGGTTTTCCACCGCCCTTAAGACCGCCTATCTATATGTACAAAAAATAGTTATACCCTTTAATCTGTCCGCCAATCATTTTTATAATACAATAGAAATAATTCCTAACCCGCTCAGATCATACCAATCGATTCTTGGAATACTCATTTTAGCAACCCTCATATATCTTGTCTGGAAGTTCAAAAGCCATCCCTTGGGCATCGGTGCCGCGATCTATCTTTTGCCGTATTTATTTATTTCAAATCTCGTATTTACAACGGGGGATATTTTTGGAGAGAGATTAATGTATTTCCCGTCC
>CAZFTW010000040.1:0-7081 GCA_964521925.1 uncultured Candidatus Saccharibacteria bacterium
CCGAAAGAAGTAAAAAATATAATCGAACAATTGGAGAAGGCCGGTTATCAGGGCTATGTCGTGGGCGGATGCGTGCGTGATTTGTTGCTGGGCAAAGAACCCAAGGATTGGGACGTAACCACTGATGCCTCTCCGGATGAGATACAGAAAGTTTTTCCGGACAACTTTTACGAGAACAAGTTCGGCACGGTAACGGTCAAAACGGGAAGCGAAGAACCGTCTTTAAAAGAGGTCGAGGTGACACCTTTCAGGGTGGAGTCGGAATATAAGGACAAACGACACCCGGAAGAAGTCCGGTTCGTAAAAAAACTGGACGAAGACCTGTCCCGCAGGGACTTTACGGTCAACGCTATGGCTATGGACAGGAACGGCAAAGTGATAGACCTGTTCGGCGGAGAATCGGATCTGGATAATAAGCTTATCCGGACGGTGGGGGAACCGGCAAAACGTTTCGGAGAAGATGCTCTGCGAATGCTCCGGGCAATACGATTTACCGCCACCCTTGGTTTTGAGATAGAAAAACAAACACTTTCGGAATTGAAAAATAATTCCGAATGGCTGGCGGTGGTATCAAAAGAAAGGATAAGAGAAGAATTCGTCAAAATAATATTGTCGGATAACGCTTATTAGGGTGTTCTGCTCCTTGAAGAAAGCGGATTGTTGAAACATGTGGTTCCAGAACTCCGTGAAGGAATAGGCGTCGAGCAAAACCTTCATCACATTTACACTGTTTGGGAGCATAACACCCGGGCTTTAAAATACACCGCAGAGAAAGGATATTCGCTGGTGGTCCGGCTAGGCGCACTGTTCCATGATGTCGGCAAGCCCAGGGCCAAGAGAGGCGAGGGCAGATCCTCCACATTCTACGGACACGAAGTGATCGGAGCAAAAATGACAGCCCAGATCATGGAACGCCTTAAGTTTCCAAAAGAACAGGCAGAAAATATCATCAAACTGGTCAGATACCACATGTTCTACTATAATCCCGAAGAAGTAACGGAATCATCGGTAAGAAGGTTGCTGGTAAGAATAGGCAAAGAGAATGTCGAAGACCTGTTAAAGGTGCGAGAGGCCGACAGGATCGGTTCGGGCCGGCCCAAGGCGGTACCCTACAAATTAAGACACCTCAAATACATCATCGACAAGGTCTCCGATGACCCGATATCGGCTAAGATGCTCAAGGTCGACGGGAACGATGTCATGAAAGAGCTTGGTGTCGAGCCAGGCCCCAAAGTCGGTCTGATCCTGAATTCGCTCCTGGCCGAGGTTGTAGAAAACCCGTCAAAAAATGTGCGGGAAGACCTGATGCAGAGAATCCATGATTTGGACAAAAAATCCCCTGAAGAACTCCGGGAATCGTTAAAGAAAATAGAGAAAGCGATAGAGGAAGAAGAGGAGGAGCGAAGGAAAAAGTATTACGTGTAAAGACTGGTAAAACGATTGAAAATCTGCTAAAATACTAGCAGATTTTCGTTTACGGGACGTAGTGTAACGGCGGCACGCATCCTTCGGGTGGATGAGGTTTGACCGGGTTCGACTCCCGGCGTCCCGACTTGGTGTTTATAACTCTAGGTTCATATCCTTGTAGCCCGACTAATTTCCTGGTATTATTGCTTTGTAGATATGCTACCATCGAAAATAAAGGTCGGCTGTTCTTTTTGCCAAAAACAATTCCTCACAAAGAGAGCATATTTTATTTTTAATAAGGAGGTCGGTTATCACTCATTTTGTTCGAAAAAATGTGAAGGAGAGTATAGGAAAACTGGAAAATGGTTAACATGTAATAATAAGAATTGTGGGCAAAAGTTTTACAGAATTTTATCTGGCATTTCTCCTTTTAATTACTGCTCTAAAACTTGTGCTGCAATAGTAAATAATCAAAAATATCCCAAGTGGCCGGTTAAATACTGCAAAAAATGTAATAAACCTTTTAGAAGAGAGGGGTCTCCGTATTGTTCAATAGAATGCGGAAAGTTTGGCAGGTTCAAATATACAAAAGAAGAATTGGTAAATTTACTGAAAAAACATTTTGATGAAAGCAGCAGGGTTCCAGCCAGAAGAGAGTTACCGGAAATATCTCACAAAGCAACGAACTTATTCGGCTCTTGGAGTAACGCCCTAATAGCCGCCGGACTTATACCTCATCGTTCTCACGATAATCGAATGTATAAGCGATTACTCGGCAAAGCAAAAGACGGCCATAAGTGCGACTCTATATCCGAAATAATTATTGATAACTGGCTCGCAGAAAATAAGATTCCTCACTCCAGAGATGCTCATTACCCGACTACTAATCACAAAGCTGACTGGGCAGTCAAAAACAGCAACGTTTTTATTGAATATTTCGGATTAGCCAAAGATAGTCCGCGATATGACAGAGAAGTAAAGTTAAAGAAAAAACTTTGTAGACAAAACAACATAAAACTAATTGAAATCTATCCAAAAAACTTATATCCTATAAATCGCTTGGATGAAATTTTAGGCAAGCTGACTTGAAGAAATTAATAAATAAATTTTGGTTTTGGTACGAGGATAACCTCGAACTGAATATCGGCATAGTCGCTTTTCTTTTTATATGGCAGATTGTCCATTTGTTTTGGCTCACGGCCAATGTGGTCTTTGAGCGGCTGTTTTCTTTTGCCCTGTTTAACCTTTCTGGTTTTTGGGAATACCTTATTATTGCCGTGGACTACACAGAAATACCCGCTTTAATAACAGTGTCCCTGGTTTATATTAATGAATTGCGATCGGGGAGAGATAAAAAGAAGAGCATTCTATTCCTTGTGCTGCTGAACTCCCAATGGCTACATCTTTTCTGGATCACGGACGAGTTTGTGGTAAGCCTTTTCAGAAGCGCTTCCGAAACGATATTGCCTTTATGGCTGGCGTGGGCAGCGATAGGCATCGATTATCTGGAGTTGCCGGTAATGTATGATACGATAAAGAAATTCTTGAGTTTCAAGAAAGAAGAATACGGGCCCGTCGTATAGTGGCAATACACGGCATTCGCATTGCCGAGACGCGGTTTCGATTACCGCCGGGTCCACACACATGGATAAGATTTTCCAGGGGCTGAACGAAAAACAAGTCGAAGCGGTCAGGTCTATCGAAGGGCCGGTTTTGGTAATTTCCGGACCGGGTTCCGGAAAGACAAGATGCCTAACCCACCGGGTGGCTCATCTCATCGAACAAGGGGTAAGGCCGGAAAACATCCTCGCAATAACTTTCACCAACAAGGCCTCCAGCGAGATGAAGGAAAGGATACTTAAGCTGTTGGGCGGGAAAAATACCGGCCTCCCGGTAATAGGGACTTTCCATTCGATCTGCTTGAGAATCTTAAAAAGGGAGATTCCCGTTCTTGGTTACGGCAGCAACTTCACAATTTTCGACTCCGACGACCAGCTCGGAGTCATCAAAAGGGTCATGAGCGACCTTGAAATAGATCCCAAAAAATTCCATCCCCGGGCGGTTTTGAGCAAAATATCTAAGCTCAAGACAAACCTCATTTTCCCCGATGATTTCGAACCGAAAGATTTCTTTTCAAGGGTCGTCGCCAAAGTATATCCAAAATACCAGTCGGAGTTAAAAAAGATGAACGGGCTCGACTTTGACGACTTGATAGTTTTAACGGTCCGGATATTCAAAGAACATCCCCAAACCCTCGAGAAATATCAGGGTTTCTGGAAATACATCCTGGTGGATGAATATCAGGACACCAGCCACGACCAATACCAGCTGGTCACACTGCTCGCCCAAAAACACCGGAACATATTCGCCATCGGCGATGATGCCCAGTCCATCTATGCCTTTCGTGACGCCGACATCAAGAACATCCTCAATTTCCAAAAGGACTACCCCAACGCCCAGGTAATATTTCTTGAGCAGAATTACCGGTCAACCAAAAACATAATCGCGGCGGCCCAACAGATAATTTCGAATAATCAGAGTCAGGTTCCGAAGGAATTATGGACGGAGAACAGCCAGGGAGACAAGATATTCGTAAAAGAGGCGTTGAACGAGCGGGACGAGGCAAATTTCATCATCGACACCCTGGAAGAACTTTTCAGCAAGGGTTATAAAGTCGAAGATTGCGCCATCTTATACAGAACCCACGCCCAATCAAGGGCCATAGAAGAAGCTCTCATCTCCAGGGGGTTCCCATATCAGATAGTTGGCGGCATTAAATTCTACGAAAGGAAGGAGATAAAAGATATCCTGGCCTACTTAAAGGTTACCTCCAACCCTTCGGACATAGTAAGCTTCGAAAGAATATACAACATCCCGCCGCGGGGGATAGGGCCAAGCACGCTTCAAAAAATAATAAGGGCCGACTCGGAAAATCTCATCAATGCAACCGCCAAATTGGCTGCGGAATTAAATGCATCAAAGCAGTCTGTTGGCCTCGCCGAACTGTATAAACTTCTGAAAGATATCCGGTCAAAAAAGGGGCAAAAACTTAGCGATCTCATACAATACATCGTCAGAAAAACAAGCTACGAAGATTACCTCCTGAACACATACAAAAAGACCGGCTCCGATACCGTCCAGGACAGGATAGAGAATCTCAAAGAGCTTCTGACCGTGGCCAAAAAACACGACTCGCTGAAGAACGGGGAGGGTATCTCCAGATTTCTGGAAGAAATAGCCCTGCTCCAGGACGCGGACCCCGCCCCAATCTCTTCCGCTGACCGCCATTCAGAAAAGGGGCGGGGTTGGAGCGGGGCAGACAAGCTCAAAGAAGTCGGCAAAAGGGTGGTGCTTATGACTGTCCATTCGTCAAAAGGTTTGGAGTTCCCGGTCGTATTTGTCGCCGGAATGGAGGAAGGCCTATTTCCCCACTCACGGTCTTTGGTGGATCCGAAAGAGCTTGAAGAAGAAAGGCGCCTTTGCTATGTGGCCATAACGAGGGCAAAAACAAAACTTCTAATATCTTACGCCAAATACCGGCACATCTTCGGTTCCACCGAAGCGAACCTGCCTTCCAGATTTATCGGGGAAATGCCGGCCCACGTTCTGGACGTAAAATCGTCGCTAAGTAGTTTCTATTCTGACGAGGATGAAGTTATCAGATATTAAAGCAAAGAGGTCACTGGGCCAAAATTTCCTTATCAACCAGGGAGTTTTGGACAAGATCGTTCAGGCGGCTGAAATAACCAGTGAAGATACCGTTCTCGAGGTGGGACCGGGAACGGGGAACCTGACAAAAAAGCTCGGTGAAAAAGCGGGGAGAGTTATCGCTGTCGAAAAAGACCGCCGCCTTATCGACTCCCTCCGGGAACAATTCAAAAACTCTAACGTTGAGATAGTCGAAGGTGATGTTTTGAAATTAGACATTGGAGAATTGTTTAGAAATTTGAAATTAGAAATTAGAAATTCCAACTACAAAGTAGTTGGTAATATTCCCTACTACATTACTTCCAATTTCCTGCGAACGGTTTTTGACCCCGCAGGAAGCGGGGACACCGCTGACCGCCAATCCGATAAGGGGCGGGCTTCCAACGGGGCAGGAAAATGGCCGAAACCAAAACTGATTGTGCTAACAATTCAAAAGGAAGTGGCTCAAAGAATTATGGCCAAGCCGCCGCACATGAATCCCGTTAGAAGTAAGGCGTCCCCCCAGGGATCGCCTGCCGGCCATGCCCGCAGGGCAGGCCGGACTTCTAACGGGATGAATCTGCTTGCGCTATCCGTGCAGTTTTACTCCAGCCCAACGATTATCGGCTACGTATCCAAGGGCAGCTTTAGGCCGGTCCCAAAAGTTGATTCGGCCATAATAAAACTTGTTCCCCAAAAAGACGTGCCGGCAGATAAAGACCTATTTTTCAAACTAATTAAGGCGGGCTTCGCCGGAAAGAGAAGGCAGCTGGCCAATAACCTCGGCAAAAACCTGGGCCTGCCAAAAGATAAGGTCATCGGAATCCTCAAAGAATTGGGCCTGGACGAGAAGATAAGAGCGGAGAATCTGCCCATCGAAAAATGGGCAGAATTAAGCCGTTTTTTATAGGTTTTAAGCCCTTTTCCTGGGCTTGCAATTTTCATAAAACTATGCTATAATTAAAGAGTAGTAATAAGTACTGCTCTTTACAACACTTTTCCCCAATTTCCACTTTCCAGGCCGCGCACCGGCCAAGGAGAATGCAATGAAGAAGCTCGCCATTGTCGTCGCTTTCGCGGTTCTGTCGGCTCTCCAGTCATCGCCGCTCTACGCCGCCGAGAAGCTCGGCAAGGTCTTCATCAAGGCGTCTTCCGCGACGGTTGATGGACGGGAGTTCTTCAATGACAAGGGTCGGGAAGACAGCGTGAAAGACCTGAAAGAGCGGGCCGGCAGGTTCGAGATCGTCGACAACGAGGAAGAGGCGGACTATCTCATCGTCGTTGTCGACCGAAGCAAGGACAGCAACAAGGTGGCTGAGATCAAGGCCACGATCAGCTTCAAACAGGATGGCAAGTGGAAACCCGGAGCCCAGCTGACCGCCAGTTCCTACAGTTGGTCGATGGCGGCACGAAAGATCGTGGGCCAGGCCAATGACTGGGTCGAGGCACGGGGAGAGTAACACAAGGACACGCTGGAGCGTGGGCGGCCGAGAAATCGGCCGCTTTTTTTATACTCAATTTGAGTTAATATTAAAGAGTGGAAAAAGCAAAACAGACACTTAAAAAATTGGCGGAGATAAAACATCGCGGATTCTGGCCCGGATTTTTGGCTGGAATTATTTATTTCTCTTATGTTTTTTGGTGGTTCTGGTCTTTATATCCTCTTACCACTCTGGGCATAGAAAGCGGGTTCTATTCTTTGATTTTTATATCGTTCATGTTCTTCATAAGCGTCGCTGGAATGGCTTTCTTTTGGGGTTTATTCTCTTTTTTTACTATCAAGATAGCGAGAAGGATATCTGTGCTCTGGACTCCTTTGGCGGGCGCCGGTGTTTTTGTTCTTGTTGAATACCTTAGCGCTTGGGGGTTTGGGATCATTTGGTTCGGAAGCAGCAGTTTACTTGGTGCCCATTGGACACTCGGGAATCCTGCTTATTTATTCGCTTCTTCGGAATTTATTTTAAAGATCGCTTCTGTCTGGGGAATT
>CAZFTW010000041.1:0-6951 GCA_964521925.1 uncultured Candidatus Saccharibacteria bacterium
AGGAAGGTGAGGATGACGTCAAGTCAGCGTGGCCCTCTGATGCCTTGGGCTACACGCATGATACAATGGATGTTACAATGGGTCGCCAAACCGTAAGGTGGAGCTAATCCCATCAAAAGCATCCCCAGTTCGGATAGGAGGCTGCAACTTGCCTCCTTGAAGCCGGAATCGCTAGTAATCGCAGATCAGAACGCTGCGGTGAATACGTTCTCGAATTTTGCACTCAGAATGAAAAGCGCGTGGCAGTTTACGAAACTAGGTTGTTAAAATCAGCCCCTCTGATTCGCCATCAGAGCGTAGCAAACGGATAGTCGGCAGCCGCGAGGTTGCCGGCAGAGGATTCGAAAGCAAATTATTAGCCGGACGATATAAAGCCGTTATAGATTCCCATATCGGCAGTGAGGTGGGAAGAATATGACACAAAAAGGCTGTCCGGATGTAAGGAAAAGTTTCGTAAATGACCCATGGAGATCTCATAAGATTAAAGAACTTAGTACCTTATGAGAAGTCAGCTTTGCCATAGTAGTGTTGATAACATTGACTGAAATTAATGTTAAACTTGGTGTATGTCTACACCGAGAAAACACAAAGGGCAAAACCTATTGGATCCGAATTATATCGTCGGATTTGTCGATGGGGAAGGATGTTTCTCTGTCGGTTGCAGTAAGAGGCCGGATATTCGGTGCGGCTATGAGATAAGGGCGGCGTTTGAGATAGAAATGACCAGTGATGATCGAGGAATTCTGGAGAAAATCCATAAAACACTCGGTAAACCTGGCCAGGTCTATGACTCGGAATTTAAACGCTATCCCAGGTGGAAGCCGCATACAAAACTCAAGGTCTCGAACATGAAGGACTTAATGGAAAAGATAATCCCATTCTTCCAAAAGTATCCTCTGCAATCGAAGAAGAAGAAAAGCTTCAAGATTTTTTGCAAGATCGTCCAGATGATATCTGAAAAGAAGCATCGGAATATCCGATATGCAAAAAAGATTGTAGCCATGAGAAATGTTATGAACCCGACAGGAAAAGGGTATCGTAAATACGATGCCGTCCAATGGGGCTCGCGTAGCGCGGGAAATCCGCTCACTACGCCTGATAGTATAAAATCAGGTCCTGATCGATATTTATGATCAGGATGGGGAATCTAGGTTAGTTCTAACCGAAGAATTCTGCCCGTCAACTCAGGGGAGCCGGGAATACCTTAAGATCCATGTTTATTCGTGGAGCCACGGTAGGCTCGGTAACAAGGAGTAAGTCGTGAGATTAAAAACTATCTTTGCGACCTGTCAAGAGTAATCTGACAGAAAAATCCGACTGAAATCGGTGAAGCCTAAACCTGAATTTTATGTTAAAATTTAGGCATGGTAATACCGAGGGAAATTAGGAGAATCACATATTCAACCGAGATAAGGAATCTCAAAAAGCGGCTTGGTCTTAGTCCGCTTCAGACTGAAGTTCTGGTAGGTTGTTTGTTGGGAGATGCTCATCTTGAAAATAATTGGTCTAAAACTAATTATCGTCTTAAGATCAGCCAATCAAAACAACAGGAAAGTTATGTCTTGTGGAAATACGATATATTCAAAGACTGGGTATTAACTAAACCAAAGCTGCACGTTTCAACAAACTCGATGCGCTTTACAACAGTTAGTCATTCAGATCTCACAAATATAGGCAGTATGTTCTACAAGGACAAGAAGAAAACTATTCCAGGTAATATTCAAGAACTTCTTTCACCATTAGCATTAGCCGTATGGTTTATGGATGATGGAAATGCAGTACGCAATTCAAGCCAGCGTCTGTATGGATATCATATAAATTCTCAATCATTTAGTATTAATGAGAATGAAATTCTTCGCAGAGCATTAGAAGATAGATATGGAGTAAAATGCACCCTGCAAAAGAACCACGAGAAATACAGGTTATACATTGGAAAAGATCACAAAGAATCCTTTAGGAATATTATAGACAAATTGATGTTACCATCAATGCGCTATAAGCTTGGATGAATATGTGATTCTCCTAATCCCGTAGAGACTTCGATCGTCTCACGATCGAGATGGCATGAAATAATTGCCATAAAACGTCAGCTCCATCAAGCAGATGGATGAAGATATAGTCCATGCCGGTAGAAATACTTGGAACAACATGAACAAGGCAAGGGTAGCGGAAGCTGCTCTTGGATCACCTCCTTTCTATTTTGAAGCTTCGGAAAAACTCGGTTCATGCCACTTCGGTGGAATGACAAGTCGTTTCCGGACGTGAGAAATAAAAAGGTTAGAAGTGCGAGGCGAAAGGTGGGAAGAATTTCTAATTTTTCACATCGACCCTCTAATCTTCATCCCGTTTAGAAGTCCGACCTGCCAAAGGCATGGTCGGCAGACGATCCCAAAGGGACGTCTTACTTCTAACGGGATTCAAAATGTAGTCGATTGGGCCTCTTCGGCCCAGGTGGGTCCGACACCGAAATCGGAGTTCTAATGGTGTTAGAACACAAACACACCTTGGTCTGGTTAACTAAATAAGGTTAGGAAATCAACCCCGCCCTTCTAGAAGGGCGGGGTTGATTTGCACTTATTATTTATTTATCCTACGATTTAATCAATCTGAAACTCGAGAAAAGGGGAAATCCGTGACCAGGATGCTGAAAGCGCTAACCCCGGTGATGATGGTTCTTTTACTCAATGCCTGCGCTCCGGTGCTCATGCCACAGGAGTTGGTGGTTCAACCCGCTGTCAAAAACGAGATCCTCTCCGTGAAACACAGGGGAGCGGATGTGTTTATTCTTCGAACTTTGATCGGGGACGAGCGGGACCGCACCATTTTGATATCCGGGCCCTTCATTGCCCCAGAGGTAGCCGAACTTTTGACTGTGCCGGCTGTGGTCAATCAGGACTTCCGCATCGTCAGGCGAGAACACGCCTGGTTGATAGTCAGGTTATCCTGCGGCCGGGTTTATTGCGAGGCATCGGTTCAGGAGCGTATCAAACAGGAAGCGGGCTTTCTCAATCCATTCAGGGACTGGTGGTATAACACCATTTCAAGTCCGCGTTTGCCGCGTATCGATAAGGATAAATGGACGAACGACATTTTGGCCAGCCATTTCGGACTCGAGCTGGACTAACGAAATCCGACCCTCAAGAGTCGGATTTATGATTTTAGCGTATCTGGTAGGTGATGTTTACGTTGACAACCACTTCGTTTTCCCCGGTCGGCACCGACGGCCCGCCGCCTCCGCCCATGCCGCCCTTATCGGCCGCATAGTAGATAGGCACTGGATAGCCGCCGGTGCTTTCGGAGAAGTTGATTATCCTGCCGAGGCGGATGCCGAGCTGGTCTTCAAGTTCATCTGCCTTTTTCTTGGCATCCTCGATGGCTTTTTGTCTGGCCTCGATCTTCAGCTGTTCCGGATTGTCTATAGAAAAAGTAAGCTGGTTGACCTGGTTCGCGCCCGCGGCAACGACTCCGTCGAGGATGACGCTGACCTTGGCGAGGTCTCTTATCTTAACTTCCAATGTCTGATTGACTTGATAACCGCTTATCTCCGGTCTGGTGTATTGCGGGTAGCGGTATTGCGGATATATATTGTATCCGGCCGTCTTAACGTCTTTTTCCTCAACACCCTGCGCTTTCGGAAAGTCCGTGACCGCTTTGGACTTTTTGGTAGTGCTGTCCTGGGCGTCTTTGGAATTGACCGATTCCGTCAGTATCGATAGATTAACTACGGCGACATCAGGTTTTGCTGTCACCTTTCCCTCGCCGGAGAACGAAACGGTGTTGGTGGTTGTCGCGGTGTTTATGACATGGTTTGTCTGGGCTATTACGAATATGCCCACCAGCACTAAGACCGCGGTACCGACCCATATGAGATATTTAAAGTTTTTTCCACCCCATTAGAAATAGTGCAAAGCATGTATTACTGCCGTATGGTTGTTATACACACTTTCCAGTATTTTAGTGATAGCTTTGTTCTACGAACCCGCTAGGGCTATTTCTAACGGGGTCCATACAATAATTATACATAATCTGTGTCCCAAAATAAAATAACAGTAATTCTACACAACGTCAGAAGCAGGGAGAATGTCGGCTCCATTTTCCGCACCGCCGATGCGGCCGGTGTTTCCAAGGTCTATCTTTGTGGTATTACTCCTTGTCCGCCCCATGAGAAAATTTCTAAGACCGCGCTTGGCGCGGAGAAAACCGTGTCCTGGGAATATCATCGGCAGATCTGGCGGCTGATAGAAAATTTAAAAAAAGACGGCTTTCGAGTTATTGCCTTGGAAAAAACTAAAACTTCGAATGATATTTTTAAATTCAAACCGGATAAGCGGCCGATAGCGTTTGTCTTAGGCAATGAGGTCAAAGGATTGAGTCCGGGAATTCTCAAAAGAGCGGATGTCGTTCTTTCAATTCCCATGCGTGGCAAGAAAGAATCGCTCAATGTCGCCGTGGCATTCGGGGTCGCTGTTTATCAATTTATAAGATGAGATTACCCCACAAAACACTCGAGAAAAAACTATTCGCTAGTGGCTATTCGCTAATCTTTGCCGTGGACGAAGTGGGTATGGGTTGTCTGGCCGGGCCGGTGGTTGTTTGCGCCGTGGGGATCACAAACCATTTTTATAAAAAGCATCATAAGAAACTCCGCTGGTTGCGCGACTCGAAACTTCTACAGGCAAACCATCGGGCAAAGTTCGCGGAGGAGCTTATGAAAGAACCGGACTTGGTTTACGCGATAGCCCAGTGTTCTCCGAAGACGATTGATAAACTCAATATATATAAAGCGGCCCGTCTGGCCATGAAAAGGTCAATTAAAAAACTAAGTCCTAATGGCTATCAACTAAAAACTATTATACTGGTGGACGGCAAGACTAAAATTAACGGAGTCCAAACAGAACAGTTGCCGATAGTGAAAGGTGACAGAAAAATTTTTGCAATTGCTTGTGCTTCGGTCATCGCCAAAGTATTCAGGGACAAGCTGATGGAAAAATATGCCAAAAAATATCCTGGATACGGTTTTGAAAAACACAAAGGATACGGTACGGCCCGACATAAGGCCAGACTGGTTATTATGGGTCCATGCGCAATACACAGAAAGTCGTTTGCCCCTGTAAATAAGCTGGTATAATAGAAGAATGCAAACAACCAAGTTAGCTATCAACGGATTTGGTCGTATCGGAAGGATATTCTTTAGGCAGGCATTCGGGAACCCCGCTATAGAGATCGTGGCAATAAATGACCTCGGCACAGCGGCCAATTTAGCTTATCTTTTGAAATATGACACTGTCTATGGTCGCTATAACAAACCGGTGCAGGTGGCTGACGGCAAGATGACGGTGGACAGTAAGGAAATAGTTTTACTGCAAGAGAAAGATCCGTCCAAATTGCCGTGGAAAGATCTGGGCATCGATGTGGTCGTTGAGTCAACCGGAGTTTTTGATTCAAGAGACAAGGCCGCGGCCCACTTAGATGCTGGCGCAAAAAGAGTCGTCATTTCCGCTCCGCCAAAAGACGACACCACTCCTACCGCGACTCCGAATGTTGGCATGGATATTTTAAGCAAAGATAAAATTACTTCTAATGCTTCTTGCACAACCACTGCTACTAATCCGGTAATTGCCGTAATGATGCAAAGTTTGGGCATTGAGAAAGCTCTGCTTACCACAGTTCACGGTTATACTGCCACGCAAGGCCTTGTTGATGGCCTGGACAAATATGGCGACTTCCGCCGTGCCCGGGCCGCGGCGCAGAACATTGTGCCGTCCACGACCGGCGCTGCTAAAGCTACAACAAGGGTTCTCACTGCTCTTGAAGGAAAATTTGATGGCGTTGCTATTCGAGTGCCGGTAATTTCCGGTTCGCTCATTGACGTTACTTTTGTCTCATCCCGCCCGACTACCAAAGAAGAGGTCAACGATATTTTCAAAAAAGCCGCTGCCTCACCAGAATGGCAGGGGATACTTACTGTTACCGAAGACCCGTTGGTTTCCAGCGATATTCTGGCTACCGAATACGGTTCGATCGTTGATCTGGCCCTGACCCGTGTTGCCGACAGCAACCTGGTCAAGGTGTTTGCTTGGTATGATAACGAATGGGGTTACTCCGCGATGCTCCTAAAGCATATTTTGGCGGTGTCGAAGATACTTTAGATGTCCCAATACATTCACGAGGACAAAATTCAGGAGTTAGAAATGAAGGCCAATGAGGCCCGCGAACTTTTAATCGAAATGCTCACCGAGGCCAAGTCGGGCCATACCGCCGGGCCGTTGGGAATGGCCGATATTTTTACGGCCATGTATTTTCACGTTTTGAACCACGACCCCAAGGATCCTGCCTGGGAAGAAAGGGACCGGCTGATACTTTCCAACGGGCACATTACGCCCATCAGGTATGTGGTTATGGCTATGGCCGGATATTTCCCGGTTGAGGAGTTAAAGACCCTTCGTAAATTCGGGACCCGTCTTCAGGGGCATCCGGAAAGAGAACGCCTTCCGGGAGTGGAAACAACGTCCGGGCCTTTGGGTTCCGGTTTGGGCCAGGCCGCCGGCATCGCCTATGCCTCGCGCATGGACAAAAAGAAATTCAGAACCTACTGCTTTATGTCCGACGGGGAACAAGATGCCGGAGCGACATGGGAAGCAGCGATGTTCACGGGTAAGAATAAATTACATAACTTAACGGCTGTTATAGACCGCAATAATATCCAAATAGACGGAATGACGGAGAATGTAATGCCGCTGGAATCCCTGAAGGCCAAATACGAGGCGTTCAACTGGCACGTGCTGGAAGTTGACGGGCATAATATCGAGCAATTCGTTGATGCGGTTGAACAGGCGAAAGCGATATATGAGAAACCGACCTTGATATTGGCTCACACCATTCCGGGCAAGGGAGTCGATTTTATGGAGTTTGATTATTTGTGGCATGGCAATCCGCCCGGCACGGTGAAAA
>CAZFTW010000042.1:0-6040 GCA_964521925.1 uncultured Candidatus Saccharibacteria bacterium
TGCGCTAATACCGGCGCCTTGTTTGGTCATGGATTCCTGCCTGTTGTTACCCGTCCAGACGCCGGTAACAAGATTAGGCGAATAACCGATAACCCAGGCGTCTCGGTTCTCCTGGGTCGTTCCGGTTTTAGCGGCCACATCTCTCCCTGGTATATACAAAGAACTCGAGTAACCGAAGACGGGAGCCCGGGCGCTGTTATCTGACAGGATATCGTTTATCATTCTGGCTATTTGGGGGTCGAGCACTCTTTCGGGCTCGTTATTTTTTTCTTCGAGGACAGAACCGTCCGAGGACTCAATTTTCTGAATAAATACCAAAGGACTTCTCATTCCGTCTGCGGCAAAAACGCCGTAAGCCGATACAATGTCGACGAGCTTGACCTCGGCACCTCCGAGAACCAAAGACAAGCCAAAACGCTCGCGATCATCAAGGGTTGAGATGCCCATCTTTTGGGCCAGGACTATCGTGTCGTCAACCCCGGACAGATAGAGGGTTTTAACCGAAGGAAGGTTCAGGGATTGCGCCAGCGACTGCCGCAGGGTTACGGGTCCGCGGTAAAGCCCGTCGTAATTCTGTGGATGATAGCAGTCCAAACCGAACCGGTCTTTGGTTTCGGCCGCATCCGGCGAACAGTTGGGGTTGAATTCGGTTTTGAGGTCAAAAAGTACCGTGAAATCGGTGTAACCTTTCTGAAGAGCGGTAGCGTAGGCGAATGGCTTGAAGGCCGAACCCGGCTGGCGTTTTCCTGTCGCGACGTTGAAGTTACCTTCGTTCTCGATATCAAAGTAGTCGGCGGAACCGACCAGGGCCAGCAAGTCGCCGTTCTCTGGATCTATCGAGACCATGGCGGCGTTCGAGGCCTTGTATTTCTCCTTGTTTATTTTTGCGTATTTTTCGACGGTTTCCTCGGCTATCTTTTGGAGGTTTGCGTCAAGCGTCGTGATCACTTTAAATCCGCCGCTTTCGACAGCGGCCTCCCCGTATTTAGAGACGAGATACTCTTTGACCATAATCACGAAATGCGGGGCGGCTATTTTTTCCGCGCTCTTTTTAAAGTTGGCAACGATATCCTCGGCTTTTCCTTTTTCATATTCTTCTTGCGTGATGAAACCGAGGTCCTTCATCCTGGTGAGAACAAGATCCTTGCGGGCCAGGAGAGCGTCCACGTGGTTGCCGTAGGGGGAATAATAAGAGGGCGCCCGGATCAGCGCGGCAATGGTAGCGGCTTCGGCGTTGCTTAGTTCCGATGCCGGTTTGCCGAAGAATGTTTTGCTGGCCTCCTCCACGCCGTAAAGGTTGGAACCGTAGGGTATCTGATTAAGATACATCCAAAGTATCTGGTCTTTCGAAAAGCGTCTCTCTATCTCGATGGAATAGGTGAGCTCTTTTATCTTTCTGGTTATGGTCCGCTCATCTCCCAGGAGCGCCTTTTTCACGAGTTGCTGGGTGATGGTCGAACCGCCTTCGGATATTTCCAAGTTTTGTAAATTCCTGAAAAATGCCCTGACAATACCCCGGATATCCAGACCTTTGTGGTTGTAAAAATTGGCGTCTTCAACCGCCAGGGTCGCTTCTTTCACCGATTCCGGCATCTTCTCCCAGGGGATGACGGACCTTTTTTCTTCTCCGTGGATGTCATAAAGAAGGACTTCTCCGGTGCGGTCATATATCTTCGTGGATTCGCCCACCCTTCGGTTGGCTATTGTTTCCGGGTCGGGAAGAGCCCTTTGGAGATAAAGGAAAAGGGAAAGGAAGACTATCGTGCCCAACACGAACAGCCACAAAAAAAGCATCCCTAATGCCTTGCCGAGTTGTTTGAATTTCCTCTTTTCCCGCCTGTTAATAGCCATTAAAAGTATACGAATTGTGCCACAAAAAGTCATTATTTACAAGGCAGTCGATTAAAGATATTATTTAAGAATATGTTTGGAACTAAAGTCGACACAGATATAAAAAAGATAGATGAACTCTTGAGCCGCCGCCTGGAGAATGTGTTTCCGTCACGGGAGGAAGCGGTAAACAAGTTTTCTTCAGGCTCGCGGCTTAGGGTCTATCTGGGCATTGATCCGACCGGCCCCGATCTTCACCTTGGGCACACAATACCTATTTTTTTTCTCAAACAATTACTGGAGCTCGGGCATAAGCCAGTCATCGTCATCGGGGACTTTACTGCAATGATAGGGGATCCCACAGGAAAGGATTTAACCCGTAAGCCACTGACTAAGGAAGAAGTTAAGAGCAACTTCAAGGACTATTTGGGCCAGCTCCATAAAATACTTCCCAAGGGCTCCTTCGAGGTTAAGCACAACGGCGACTGGCTTTTCAAGATGTCATTCGAAGATGTAATAGGGCTTGCCAGTCAAGCAACCGTTCAGCAGATGCTTGCCAGAGACATGTTCCAGGAAAGAATTAAAAACGAAAGACCCATTGGTATCCACGAGTTTCTTTACCCGTTAATGCAGGGCTACGACTCGGTTGCCACGGAGATAGACGGGGAGGTGGGCGGCAATGACCAGACATTCAATATGCTGGTTGGCAGAGACCTGGAAAAGAAATTCCTCAACAAAGATAAATTGGTGTTTGCAACGCGGCTACTCGTGGATGCGGAATCGGGAAAAAAGATGAGCAAGACCGAAGGCGGGCTTATTTCATTATCTGACTCGCCCAATGATATGTTTGGAAAAACCATGAAGGCCGTGCCTGACGGGATGATAGCGACCGTATTTGAGCTGTGCACCGAGAAGCCCATCGAATGGATAAATGATAAAAAAGGAGGCGACCCATACGAATTTAAAAAAGAACTTGCTTTTGAATTGGTCAGAATGTATCACGGAGAAAAAGAGGCCATGAAAGCCAGAGATGAGTGGGACAAGGTTTTTTCAAAAGGGGAGCTGCCGAGTGAGATAATTGGAGTTCCAGGGAGAGAAATGAAATTAGTCGACTTTATAACTGAACACGCTTTGGCTGGCTCTGTCTCAGAAGCCAAAAGGCTACTTGATCAGGGGGCAGTGAGAGTAAACGACAAAGTTGTTAAAGAATGGAGCCATGTTTTGAGTGAAGAAGATGTCGTTCAAGTGGGTCCTAAGAAATTCGTAAGAGTAAGGTAAAACAAAAACCCCGACAGACGTCGGGGTTTTTGTTTTACCGGGACTCTTCCTGGTCGGCTTTGTCGTCGAGCCATTTGTCGTCCTCTTCCTCATCTTCTTCATCCTCGTCTTCGTCGTCATCCTCTGTTTCGTCCGCATCCAGCTCGTCATCCTTATCTTTTTCCGCGTCTTCTAATTCGGCATCTTTCTCTTCTTCCGAATCGACCGCGTAATCGTATTCCGTTGCCATACGACTGCAGAATAATCTCTTTAAAATTACCTGGGTTCCTCTCGGCCGCCAGATAAATATTTAAAGAAATGCTTATTAATTAATATATAGTAGTATTTGCACAACAAATTGCAATAGCCAGGGCGTCAGCGGCATCGTCGGGTTTTATGGGGTCTTTTATTTTCAGTATCAGCCGGACCATTCTCTCGACTTGGGCCTTTCCGGCCGCGCCATAAGCAGAGACCGCCTGTTTGACCTGCTGGGGAGTGAACTCGACCAGGGGCACGCCATGAAGAGCCAGGGTAAGGATTATTACACCGCGGACTTCCCCCACGGACATTGCGGTCTTCTGGTTCTTGGTAAAAAAAAGTCTCTCCAGGCCGGCCTTATCGGGCTTGTGGGTAGCGATTATTTTCTCGAGTTGTTCCGATATCGAAAGGTAGTCAAGCCACTTATCTTTTCCGGTACCCCCCATGATTCCGTATCCGACGAGAGTAGGCTGGCGCTTGCCGGTATCTATCACGCCGAATCCTATTCTGGTTGTGCCCGGATCAATGCCTAATATAATCATAATTATCATTTTCCAATTACCATTTGCCAATAATTTACTACTTTACCGTTAATGGAAATTGATAAATGGTTATTGTAAATTGCTTTCTACATCCTCGACCTCATCCTGGTCATCAAGGGCCTCGAAGAGCTTGTCTATCTGTCCCTGGGCGGCCCCGGACACCGAGATCTTTTGACTGAACCCGCCTAAATTTTCTTCCGGAAAACTTTGGCGGGTGAACATCCAGGCCAGGCTTCCCGGCTGGACAAGTTTGGAGTTATTGTCGGAAAGTATCTTTTTTATCTCGGCCATGGTCCTGTTCCTGTTGTCGGTGATGGCCCTTATCCTTAAAGCTACGCCTCCCGGGCCGAGCGCCTCCACCGATAAATCTTCCAGGGCCTGACTTTTGTCCGAAACTTTTTTGATGGCTCTTTCTATGTTATCTCCGGGCATGTTGGCCGCCCGCGCTTTCTCTATCTCTTGAGCTAAAGCCGTGTTCATCTTGGGGTCGGTGCCTTTCTTGGCGGCTAAAGTTATCAGACGGGCAAGCTTTGAGAATACCTGCCCTTTCCTTTTGTCGGTGAGGGACTTTTTATGCCGAATTTGCTGCCATTTATTGTGCCCTGACATATTAAAAGTCTAATGTATTTTTTTCCGGCATTCCCAAGTGCTTATAGCCGTGGGGAGTAACCACACGGCCTTTCGGGGTCCTGGCCAAGAAGCCGATCTGCATCAGATAGGGTTCATAAACGTCTTCTATGGTAGCTTCCTCCTCGGAGATCGCGGCGGCTATGGACTTTATGCCCACCGGCCCGCCGCCGAATTTTTCCGCGATAGCAAGGAGAATTTTTCTGTCGGTGTCCTCAAGGCCCTTCTCGTCCACTTCAAGCATTTTTAAGCTCTCTTTGGCCAAAGCAGGACTTATTACCGGCGCCTCTTTTATCTGGGCATAGTCGCGGACCCTTTTCAGTAGGCGGTTGGCCACTCGGGGAGTGAACCTGGAAGATACGGCAATTACTTTGACCGCCTCTTTATCCAACTGGATGCCCAGTAGTTCCGCCGAACGCGTTATTATCCTCTCTATGTCGGCTTCGTTATAGAAATCAAGACGGAAATTAACGCCGAACCGGGAACGGAAGGGGGCGGAAAGAAGGGAAATCTTTGTCGTGGCGGCGATAAGCGTGAAACGGGGGAGGTCTATTTGAAGAGTTTTGGCCGAATTGCCTTTGCCGATGACTATGTCGAGCTTGAAGTTCTCCATTGCCGGGTAAATGACCTCTTCGATCATCTTGTTGAGCCGGTGAACCTCGTCTATGAAAAGCACGTCGCCGTCGCTCAAGCTGCTTAATATCGAACCGACGTCTCCGGCTTTCTCGAGTGCGGTTCCCGAGGTGATACGGATATTGGCTCCGAGCTCTTTTGCTATCAGGTAGGCAAGGGTGGTCTTCCCAAGGCCGGAGGGGCCGTGTAAAAGCACGTGCTCCATGGGTTCCCGGCGCTTCTTGGCCGCGCCCATGATGACCCTAAGGTTTTCCTTTATCTTGTCTTGGCCGACATACTCTTGAAACGTCTTGGGGCGCAGGGCTTGGTCAAGGATATTGTCCTCGGGGACAGGTTTTGCTCCGATTCGCCCTAAATCCGCATTGGATTTAGATGACGAATCGAGAGTCCTCGATTCAGTACCCAAGCTTTGCTTGGACTGAATCGGGAGGGTCTTTGGCTTGACATTCATGATTATTTAAATTAAAATATGGCAGAATCCCGCATACATTCTGGGGATTTTCTTTAAGAACATTTTTAATCTGTAGGCAATTGGGTCGGCGTATTTACATACCATATGATCCAACCGGGATATTATCTAGATCGGATAGATCGGTTTCGACTGGCCTACTCCTCTGAATTATCCTACCCTGGATTTTTATAAGTCCGGGATCTTGCCTACAGATTAAAAGGGTTCTTGCTCGGAATGGGTTTCAACTATCCCAAAACTCTCTTTATCTCCTCCGTCGAAGTCACTCCTTCAAGCAGTTTCAGATAAGCATCCTGGGCCATTGTTATCATTCCTTGCGATACAGCCAGGTCTTCAACATCGGATATGGCCGGCGATTTTAATATCAACCTCTCCATTTCTTTTGTGATCATGAAGGCCTCGTAAACCCCTGTCCGGCCTTTGT
>CAZFTW010000042.1:6050-6761 GCA_964521925.1 uncultured Candidatus Saccharibacteria bacterium
GCACATGCCGGGGAAATAGAGCTTAAGTGAACCATCCAGCTTGGGTAATTTAAATTTGCTTTTAAGCGGCCCCAGGGCCTTTTTGATTTGTTCCAGAATTTCCGGTCCCGGTTTGTCTTGATACCTGCATTTCAGGCAAAGTTTTCTGACCAGGCGCTGAGCCATGGCCATGTTTACGGCCGGGGCGATGATCTGCGGCTGGATGCCCAGGTCTATCAGGCGGGGAACGGTGCCGGCCGCATTATTGGTGTGAATGGTTGAGAGGACAAGATGCCCCGTCAAGGCGGCCTGCAAAGCGATGTCGGCGGTTTCCTTGTCCCTTATCTCTCCGACCAGAATAATATCGGGGTCTTGCCGGACGATGGCCCTTAATCCATTGGCGAATGTGTAGCCCTTTTTCGGGTCGGTCTGGGTCTGGGATATTCCCCCGATGTGGTATTCGATGGGGTCTTCAATGGTGATTATCTTTGTCCCGGCTGAATTAAGGTGTTGGATGAAGGCGTAAAGGGTCGTCGTTTTTCCTGAGCCGGTCGGCCCGGTGGTCAGTATCGCTCCTGTTGCTTTTTCGAGCTGCTCTTTTACGGTCTTTAAGATATCCTCGCGCATCCCAAGGTCTTCGAGGTTGGCTTTGATCGATCTTGGGTCGAGCAGACGCATGACGATGGTTTCGCCGAACTCGCTGGGCAGCACCGAAACTCTGACTCCGATATC
>CAZFTW010000043.1:0-6565 GCA_964521925.1 uncultured Candidatus Saccharibacteria bacterium
TTTCTAACGGGATTCATTCGTTTAACCCGTTTGGGCGACTTCTAACGGGATTCATGGTTATGCTTTTGCTTGCCCGCCAAAATTTTGCTTCGCAAAACTTAGGTGGGCTTGCTCTATCGCGTATCCTTTCTCAAGGACAACGATGGCTTTTTTAAATCCCGGCTTGAATCCGTGATGTCTTCCGACATCCCTTCTTTTCTTCTGGGTATTCAAGACCTTCACGCTTTTTACTTTGACGTTGAACATCTTCTCCACCTGTTTGGACAGCTCGCTTTTGTTGGCAGTGCCGGAAACCTTGAACACATACTGATTAAAACCGTTCAAAAGACCGGCCTTCTCACTTATATAAAATGTGATGATGTTTTCCATTTTTATGCTTTAAATTTTTTCTCTCCCGATTCCGAAGGAATCGAGGATCCTCGATTTGCTAATCGCGCTTTGCGCGAAGCAAATCGGGACAGAACTCCTATCGAGTCCTTAACAAACAGCAGTTGTTTGTGGGCCAAAATTTCCAGCGGATTCAGGTCTCTTGCTTCAACCGCGGAAAGATAAGGCAAATTCCTGACTGCCCTCTTTACGTTCTCGTTCGCCTCGGGAAGTATCAATAACGCATTCGGATTTTTACCCAACATGGTCCCGAACTTCTTGAATACTCCGGCCATCTCTTTGGTCTTGGGATTCTGAAGTTTCATTCCCTCCACCACGATAAGCTGGTTGTCTTTGGCTTTCGAGGACAGCGCCACGAATAAGGCGTTCTTTACCATCTTCTTGTTTATTTTCTTCTTGAAATTCCTTTCTTTGGTCGGACCGAATGTCGCTCCTCCGCCTTTCCAGATAGGCGACCTGATCGAACCATGCCTTGACCTTCCGGTTCCCTTCTGCCGCCACGGCTTTTTGCCTCCGCCCCGGACTTCTGCCCGGCCCTTGGCGTGGGCAATAACCTGTCTCTGGTTGGACATCTGGGAATTAACAACCTGGTAAAGAAGGTCCCGATTCATTTTCAAACCAAACATCTTTTCCGGAAGTTCCACGGTTCCGACATTCTGCCCTTCTTGGTTGTATAAAGGATATTGCATAAATTTCTAGTGTCTAATATCTAATTTCTAATCAACTCCCAATTACTAATTCCCAAATTTTAGAAATTAGTAATTAGAAATTAGTCATTCTTGCGATTCTATCGCAAGAAAGCCGCCTTTATTCCCTGGGACGGCTCCTTTTAAGGCCAGCAAGCCGTTCTCGACGTCAACTCTGACAACCTTAAGCCCCCGGGTGGTCTTTTTCACTCCGCCTGTTCTGCCCGCCATCCTCATACCCTTCAGGGTGTGCTGGGGGAATCTCTGGCCGATAGAACCGGCATGCCTTTTAACATGGTGGTGTCCATGGCTGAAAGGCATGCCGGAAAACCCGTGACGTTTCACGACTCCGGCAAAACCCTTTCCTTTGGACAATCCCGAAACCTTAACTATATCTCCGGGAACAAACATTGAAACGTCCAGGGTCTGACCCAATTTCCAATTATCAATTTCCAATTTCCAATTACGGAATTCTTTAAGGCGGCGAAAATTGCCAAGATTTTTAAAATGTCCTTTCAGGGGCTTAGTGATTTTTTTCTTGGAACCGGCGCCGATCTGGACGGCTTCATAGCCGTCTTTTTCTTTGGTCTTTACCTGAACCACCACATTCGGCTCGACTTTGAGTACGGTAACAGGGACGACCGTGCCGTCGTCCTCGAAAACCTGCGTCATCCCTAATTTTTCTCCCAATAAAAATTTCATTTTTATTGGCGCAGATCCACGCAGATTTATACGCAGATTGACGCCGATAACTACAAACAAAAAAATCCAGTTCTAGCTGGATTGATCCGTGCTAAAACTTTTACAACTTCTATCCGCTGGTTTTCCGCGTTAATCCGCGTCTGACCGCATTGCGGTTAGCTTCCGCGTTAATCCGCGATTTGTTCGGCATTGCCGAATAAATAATTAAAACCACTCTTGAATAATTAAGGCGAGTACCAGTTGTGAATTTTTAGAAAACCGGCTCAAGAAGCTGAGCCTCTCGATTAAACCGGATTAATTCTACCACTGATTACTACCTTATTCCTCCTCACCGTTTCTGATGAAGAGAGTAAGGTTATAATTTATAAATCTTCTGATCCAACGTTTTCTTCTAAGTAATTCTCAACTTCTGTTAAAGCATCTACAACTTCATCAACACCTCTCCAGTGATTATCAGGAATCGTTTCTGCTTTTTTTAACAATTCGCCGATTCTTTTATATTTGCCTTGAACATCTGCAATCGTGAATCTTTCAATTTTTGGTTCTTGTTCCTTTGGTAATTGTTCCATGGTTTTGTTTTTATTACACGCCACCCCGGCACCAATCTTTTCCGCTGACCGCCATTCAGAAAGGAGGCGGGATTGGTGCGGGGTAAGCATTTGTTGCCAATCGCTTCGCTCTTGGACAAATGCTTACATCTTCAACTCTATATCCACTCCCGATGGTAGATTCAGATTCATCAGGGCGTCGATTATCTTGGGCGTCGGGGAATTGATGTCTATCAAGCGCTTATGCGTCCTCATCTCGAACTGCTCTCTGGATTTCTTGTCGATGAAGGATGACCGGTTGACGGTATATTTGTGTGTCTCCGTCGGCAGGGGCACGGGACCCGTCGGCTTGCCGCCATAGCGTTCTATGGTCTCAACTATCTGCTTGGCCGAACGGTCGATTTTCTTATTATCGTATGCTCTTATCTTTATCCTTATCTTCTGATTGTTTTCCGCTGACTTTTTTGCCATTTGCGATAATTTTTTATGAGCTTGGCGAATAATCTATAATTATCAGCATCCCGCCCTCTATGCTGCCCGAATCTGCTTAGAGGGCGGGATAACTTTTTGTAGCTAATCGTTCCACTCTTAGACAAAAACTTATTTACTAATCTTGGTTACAACTCCGGCTCCGACCGTCTTGCCTCCTTCTCGGATAGCGAACCTCTGCTTCTCTTCCATGGCGATAGGAGCGATCAGCTGGACTTTCAAGTTCACGGTATCTCCGGGCATGACCATTTCGGTTCCTTCCGGCAACAGCACTTCTCCGGTAACATCCGTGGTCCTGAAGTAGAACTGCGGCTTGTAGCCCTTGAAGAACGGGGTGTGTCTTCCGCCTTCTTCTTTGGTCAAGATGTATATCTCGGCGTCGAAGTCGGTGTGAGGAGTGACCGAACCTGGTTTGGCAAGGACCTGGCCTCTTTCAACGTCTTCTTTCTTCAAGCCCCTCAAGAGGATGCCCGCGTTGTCTCCGGCCAAACCCTCATCGAGCTGCTTGTTGAACATCTCGATACCGGTGATAACGGTCTTCTGGGTCGGCTTGAGCCCGATTATTTCGGCCTCGTCGTTGACCTTCATGGTGCCTCTCTCTATCCTTCCGGTAACAACAGTACCCCTTCCTTCGATCGAGAAGATGTCTTCAATCGGCATAAGGAACGGCTTGTCTGTTTCTCTGACCGGATCGACAAAGAAGGTATCCAAAGCGTCAAGCAATTCTTTGACCGGTTTTACGGCCGGGTCGTCCTTTGACTTGGCTTCCAGGGCCTTCAGTCCCGAACCCCTGATAACGGGGGTCTTGTCCCCGTCATACTGATATTTGCTTAAGAGTTCCCTTATTTCGGCCTCCACCAAGTCGATCATCTCGGGATCGTCCACCTGGTCAACCTTGTTCAGGAAAACTATCAATGACGGCAAACCCACCTGCCTGGCCAAGAGGATGTGTTCTCTGGTCTGGGGCATAGGACCGTCGGTTGCGGCAACAACCAGGACTGCGCCATCCATCTGGGCGGCGCCGGTTATCATGTTCTTGATGTAGTCGGCGTGTCCGGGAGCGTCTACGTGAGCATAATGCCTCTTCGGGGTCTCATACTCGGAGTGGTGCAGAGAAATGGTTATCCCTCTTGCCTTTTCCTCGGGAGCGGCGTCGATCTGGCTTACATCCTCGACTCTGGCGGTATAGCCCTCGTCTTTATACAGATCCGCGACATGCAAAATAGACGCGGTCAGCGTTGTTTTACCATGGTCGACGTGCCCGATTGTGCCGACATTCATGTGCGGCTTGGTTCTCTCAAATTTGCCTGCCATCTTTCTGGAAATTAGCTTTTAGAAATTAGCTTTTAGGACTCTCGGCCTACAAGCTACGAACTATAAGCTATATTAATATATACGTCCCGATTTGCTTCGCGCAAAGCGCGATCAGCAAATCGAGGATTCTCGATTTTTATAAGCCAAGCTTTAAAAATCGGAACAAAGGTTATTTTAGCTGAATACCGGCTTTTAGTCAACCCCGCCCTTGAGAACAGATGGCTTTCAGCAATAACGACTTCATAACACACCTGTTCTATCAAATCCAAAACCATGTAAAATTTCGGTTAACTTCTTTAGATTCTGTTCTCAAGGGCGGGGTCAATAGACAGCATTTTCTCTTCTTTTTCTATCTCCTCTTTCAGGGCCAGTATGTCTTGGTTTATTCTTTCCAGAACCTCGGGTTCGGTTTCGGGCCTTACCTCTTCTTTGGCGGCGGAACCGTTCGCCAGGTGGGCCCCATTTCCGTTGCCAGCGTGGCTTATTTTCACTTCTTTTACCGGTTCTCCGAGAACCAGGTCTTTATAGGTGGTGTAATTAAGGATCACAAACGACGGTTCTCCGTTGTCCAAGACCAGGACCGCAGTCGAATTTTTCACTAATTTTTTTAGTTCTTCTATGTTCATCCCGTTTAGAAGTCGCTGCTACGCAGCCCGGTGGTCAAACGTTTGTGCACAGTATGACTATTGTTGTTTATTTGATGTTTCATCCCGTTAGAAATATCCTGCTTAACGTAATTATTATTTTAATCATACTCTATATTTGAAGCGTAATTAATTTCTAACGGGATTCATTCGTTTAACCCGTTAGGGCGACCTCTAACGGGATTCATTACTTCTTTCCTTCAACTATCAACCGGGCAATGTTGTTCGGAACGGGCTCGTAGTGATCGAACTCTCCCGATATCATTTGCGCTATGCGCAACTATGATATCGAGGATCCTCGATTTGTCAACTGCGCTTTGCGCAGGACAAATCGGGACATATTATTTCTTTCCTTCGATTATCAGCTGTGCAACATTTTGCGGCACTGGCTCATAGTGGTCAAATTCCATGTTAAACGTGCCTCGTCCTTCAGTCAATGATCTTAAAGACGTGGCATAACCGAACATATCCGAAAGAGGTACCAGTGAGTCGATGACTTTCAAGTTCAACGGGCTTCTGTCGGCAATATTTAATATTTGTCCTCTTCGGGAAGCAAGATCGCCGGTCGTTTCCCCGAGCGAAGGTTCCGGGGTAATTATCTCCACTTTCATTATCGGCTCCAATATTATCGGCTTGGCGCGTTTGGCCGCCTCCTGGAAAGCCATTGCTCCGGCTATCTTAAAGGCGATCTCGGACGAATCGACTTCGTGATAAGAACCGTCGTAGAGAGTGGCTTTGACGTCAACCATGGGGAATCCGGCCACAACGCCTTTCTCAAGAGCTTCCTTGACACCCTTTTCGGAAGGAGAAATGAACTCTTGGGGAATAGAGCCGCCCTTGATGGCATTGACGAACTCATAACCGGCCCCGCGCTCAAGCGGCTCAACCCGCAGCCAGACGTGTCCGTATTGGCCGCGGCCTCCGGACTGACGGACGTATTTGCCTTCGGCCTGGGCTTCCGCGGATATGGTTTCTTTATAAGCAACCTGCGGCCGGCCGGTATTAACTTGGACGCCGAACTCCCTCTTCATTCTGTCCACAAGGATCTCCAGATGCAGCTCGCCCATTCCGGAAATTATGGTCTCCCCGGTCTCCTCATCGGTTCGGATCCTGAATGTCGGGTCCTCATCGGACAATTTCTTCAAAGATATGCTCATCTTCTCCTGGTCGGCTTTGGTCTTCGGTTCTATTCGTAAAGATATGACCGGCTCGGGAACGTCGATGCCTTCAAGCAGAACGGCGTTGTCGGGATCGGAAAGAGTGTCTCCGGTGCGGGTATCTTTAAGGCCGACGGTTGCGGCAATATTGCCGGCAAATACTTCTTTTATTTCCTCCCGCTGGTTGGCGTGCAACCGGACAATACGGCTTATCCTTTCCTGTTGTCCGCTTCTGGTATTTAAAACATAAGAACCGGATATAAGTTTTCCGGAATAAACCCTGAAGAAGGTCAGAGCTCCGACGAACGGATCGGTCGCGGTCTTGAAAGCAAGGGCCGCGAACGGTTCGTTATCGTCGGGAACCGCGGTCTTTACTTCCCCTGTTTTTTGAACGGTGGCGGTTGCCGGAGTGATGTCGAGAGGAGAAGGCAGGTAATAGGCAACGGCATCCAAGACCAGTTGAACACCTTTGTTTTTTAACGCGGAGCCGCACAATACCGGGAAGATCTTATTCTCAATAGTGGCTTTTCTGATGATCCGGCGAAGAGTATCCAAGTCCGGCTCTTTTCCCTCCAAATATTCGGCCATTGCCTTGTCATCCTGCTCGACTATCCTCTCGACTGAAACCGCTCTTTCTT
>CAZFTW010000044.1:0-6355 GCA_964521925.1 uncultured Candidatus Saccharibacteria bacterium
TTGGTAAGGCCTATGGCCAGCTAAAAGGAAGGATTAAAAATAGCCTTCAGATGCTCGAAAGGTGAGGGGTTGACCCCAAATCCCGTTTCTGATAAAATAATTGAGCTTGAAATAATCATGATTTGGGCGGGTCCCATGATTTCTAAGTGGTGGACCTTCCGCCCACAGGCAGTAAATACCACTTGTTTTTAGCGGCCCAATATTAAATTGAACCCCGTTAGAAGTAGCCCTAACGGGTTCGATGGACAAAGTTAATAAATTAATCAGTAATTCGTAGTGTATGGCAGCCGACTGGTCGTGCTACATGTTTTACACTACTTCTAACGGGGTGAACCAACCACAGCAAGAAAAAGTCATCGGCACGGTCATCGAAGCCCTTCCGGACACTAAATTCAAGGTTAAATTGGAAGACGGCCGAGAAATTTTGGCCTACCTGGCCGGTAAAATGCGCCTGAATTACATCAAGGTGATGATAGGCGACAAGGTTGAGATGGTGCTTAGCCCAGATGGGGATAAAGGCAGAATAACCTTCCGCCATAAATTTTAAATAATGAATCCCGTTAGAAGTCGCCCTAACGGGTTAAACGAATGAAACATAGAATAAATAACAATAAGCACTCTGCGCACAAACGGTTGACCACCGGACTACGCAGTAGCGACTTCTAACGGGATGAAAGTTCGAGCATCGGTAAAAAAGATGTGTATAAATTGTAAGTTGGTAAGGCGGAAGGGCCGCCTCTATTGCGTTTGTAAGAACCCGAAGCATAAACAAAGACAAGGTTAATACTATGCCGCGAATACTTGGTTTCAACATTCCCGATAATAAGAAAGTCCTCTACGCCCTGCCGTATCTTTACGGCATCGGTCTTTCGGCGAGCGAAGTCATCTTACGATCCGCCAAAATAGACCCCGATAAAAGAGCCAAAGACCTTAGCACCGACGAGCTGAACAAGATACAGAAAATAATCGAGACCAACTACAAGGTCGAGGGAGACCTGCGCAAAGAAGTCGCCCAGAACGTAAAACGCCTCAAGGAGATAGGCACCTGGCGCGGCTTGAGGCATTCCAGGCGCCTCCCGATACACGGACGAAGCAAGACCAATTCCAGGACCCTAAGAGGCAATATCAGAAAGACCATGGGTTCGGGACGCAAGACGACATCGGAAAAGACATAAGTTTTTGTCCAAGAGCGAAGCGATTGGTAACAAAAAGTTACCCGCCTAAATTTTGCGAAGCAAAACTTAGGCGGGTGCTGATAATAAAAACCACTCACTTCGTTCGCGGATTATTATCGCATGGGAAAGAAAAGAATCATCACCGCGGGAGACACTTCGCCATCGGCCACACCGGCCGAGGGTTCGGGTTCAAAGAAGTCGTCCAAGAAGCAGGTCATCAACGGGGTGGCCAATATCAGCGTTTCATATAACAACACCATCGTTTCAATAGCCGACAGCAAAGGCGAGGTCATCGCCTGGTCTTCGGCCGGTTCCCTGGGCTTCAAGGGCACCAAGAAATCCACCCCTTACGCCGCCAACCTCGTCGCCAAGGACTGCGTTGAGAAGGCCAAGAAATTCAATTTGATGAACATTAAAGTCGTCGTGAAAGGCATCGGCCCGGGACGGGAGTCGGCCATCAGAGGCCTGGCAGGGTCAGGATTGAATTTGACCGGCCTTCAGGACGCCACTCCCATCGCCCATAACGGCGTCAGACGCAAAAAACCCAGAAGAGTATAAGTTTTTGTCCAAGAGCGGAGTGATTGGCTACAAAAAGTTACCCCGCCCTCTAAGCTTGTGATTCCAGAGCAGAATACAAGAATGACGGGCACAGAGGGCGGGGTTGCAAGTTTACAGCTATTCGCTACCGCTCATAGGTAAACATCCAATGGCACGCTATACAGGACCAAGAGAAAAAATAGAAAGGCGCATCGGCGATAAGCTCTACCTCAAGGGCGAGCGTTCGTATTCCCAGAAATCGGCGATGGTCAAAAAGCCGTATCCGCCCGGAATGCACGGCCATAAACGGGCCGGAAAATTATCCGAATACGGCCAGCAGCTCAAGAACAAGCAGAAGGTCAGGAACATTTACCGCCTGCTTGAGAAACAGTTCAAGGCCTATATCAAGAACGCCATCCACTCCAAGAAAGACCCTTATGAATACATCGTGAACCGCCTCGAGAAACGCCTAGATAATGTGGTCTTCCGAATGGGTCTGGCCCAGTCCCGCGACCAGGCCCGGCAGCTCGTCAGCCACGGCCATATCCTGGTGAACGGCAGAAAGACCAACATCGCATCCTTCGAAGTCAGCAACGATGACGAGATAAAGATAAGAGAAGGAAGTTTGAAAAGCCCATACTTCGCCACATTGATGCCCCAGTGGCTCAAGAAAGCGGAAGTCCCGGCCTGGATATCTTTCGACAAAGACAAGCTGGTCGCCAAAGTTAAGGGGAGTCCGACATTGGTTGAAAGCGGACTGCAGGCGCCGGACTTACAGGCAATAATCGAGTTTTATAGTAGGTAAATAAGTTTTTGTCCAAGAGCGAAGTGATTGGTAACAAAAAGTTACCCGCCAAAATTTTGCGAAGCAAAACTTAGGCGGGTGAAAAGTTTGTAACTATTCGCTACGCTCATAGACAAACAATCAAAATGTTACAGCTACCGGAACAAATTAAGGTCGTATCACGCGAGGGCAACAAAGGCACATTCGAGATCTCTCCTTTAATGGCGGGTTTTGGGGCAACTATCGCCAACCCGTTAAGGCGCGTTTTGCTGTCCTCTTTGGACGGCGCCGCGATCACCTCGGTCAAGATAAAAGGCGTTGACCACCAGTTCTCTTCGCTGGACGGCGTCCTTGAAGACGTCATCGAGATAATCCAGAACGTGAAGAAGATCCGTTTCAAGCTTATCGGCGACGGACCGGTCAAACTGACCCTGGAAGCCAAGGGCGAAGGCGAGGTCAAGGCGGGCGACATCAAGCTCACTTCGGATGTCGAGCTCATCAATGAAGACCAGCATATCGTCACCGTTACCGACAAGAAGGCCGGATTTGTCATGGAACTCGACGTCGAGAAGGGCGTCGGTTATGTCCCGATAGAGCAGAGGCAGAAGGACAAACTGGCCATCGGGGTCATTGCCGTTGATGCCATATTCTCTCCGGTAAAGGTAGTCAATTTTAAAGTCGAGAACACCCGCGTCGGGCAGAAGATCGACTACAACAAGATAACCATGGAAGTCGAGACCGACGGCTCCATCCAGCCGGAAGAGGCCGTAAAGAAGGCCGCCGAGATATTGGTTGACCACTTCAAACTTATCGCCGAGATCGCCGTCCCGGAAGACAAGCCGAAGGCGAAGAAAGCCACCATAAAGAAAACACGAATCAAGAAGTAAGAATTACGAATTAAGGTTCTGATATCTTAATTCTAAATTCATAATTCATAATTCACCCAAATGCGAAGAGGAACCAACAGAAAATTCGGAAGGGTAACGAAAGTGCGGAACGCCCTCTACAAGTCACTTGCCACAGCGCTGATCGAGCACGGCAAGATAAAGACGACCGTAGCCAAGGCCAAGTCGCTTTCCAGCCATTTCGATAAGATGGTTACCACCGCCAAGAAGCAGACCCTGGCTTCACGCAGAACCCTGCAGAGCGAAGTGGGAGACAAGGCCGTCAAAAAGCTTGTCACCGAGATCGCCCCGAGCTTTGAAGGCAAGAAAGGCGGCTACACCAGGGTTATCCGGCTCGGCCAGAGGCAGTCCGACGGCGCCGAAATGGCCATAATAGAACTTAGTAAATAGCCATTAGTTAATTAGGGAACTAAGTCCTAATGGCTAAGTTCTAAATTCTAAAACAATGACCAAGGTAGAAGTAAATGCAAACAATCAAACGCTGGGAAGACTGGCATCACGTGTCGCAGTTTTGTTGCGCGGAAAAGACAAGCCGTCATACAAGCCGGACAAACTGCCCGATGTTGAGGTCGTCGTTAAAAATATAGAGAAAGCCAAATTCACGGGCTCCAAATTTGATAATAAAGTTTATTACCGCTATTCCGGCTACCACAGCGGTATCAGGGCCAGGAAGCTTTCCGAATTGTGGGAAACCCGCCCGGGCTATGTTTTCAAAGAAATGGTTTACCGCATGCTTCCCAAGAACAAGACCAGAGACAAAATAATTAAAAACCTGAAATTCGAAAAATAAGAACATACCAACATACTTGAGAATGTTGGTATGTTGTAACATTATAAATATGGTTACCAAGAAAACTGCGAAAACAACAAAACCAAAGAAGAAAGCGCCGAAAAAACAGGCTGTCTTTGAGATAGAAAAAGTTGAAATGCCTGTGGTCGCGGAAGAGACAACAAACGGGAACGGCGAGAAATACTTTTCCGCCATCGGCCGAAGGAAGGAATCCGTCGCCCGGGTCCGGCTTTTCACTAAGAAGGCCTCCGACGTTATAGACGGCGAGAATGCCCTTATCACCGTAAACAACAAGGACTATAAGAACTACTTCTCCGACGTTAACCTCCAGAATGTCGTCGAATCGCCCTTAAAGAAGCTCAAGTCCCTTAACCGCTTCAAGGCCACGGTATTGGTCAAAGGCGGGGGCTCCAGAGGCCAGGCCGACGCCGTCAAGCACGGCATCGCCCGGGCACTGGTGCTGTTTGACCTTAATTTCCGCAAGAAGCTCAAGAAGTCCGGCCTCCTTACCCGCGACCCCCGTGTCAAAGAACGACGCAAATACGGCCACAAAAAAGCAAGAAAATCCGGACAGTTCTCGAAACGTTAAAAGATAAATGGCGCCATTCGGCGCCATTTATTAAGAAATATTAAAACATGTGGGTCTTATTAATAGTCATTCTGGGTATCGTCATATATGGCTCCTCTCGGAATAAAAAAGTAACCACCCCCGGAGCTATACCCCAAAGAACCATTTCCCTTGCTAAGCAAGGTGTTGGCGTTCGTCGAACGAGTCGCAAGTTTGCCGTTATTGAAAAGCCAGATGTTGATTTTTCAGAAGAGAGTAAAAAAATTCTCGCTCTATTGGATAGTACAAATACAAACGTATTTTTAACCGGCAAGGCCGGAACTGGCAAATCAACTCTTCTTAAATATTTTCGAGCTACCACTAAAAAGAATGTGGCGGTTTTGGCTCCTACAGGAGTAGCATCTATCAACGTGCAAGGCCAAACTGTTCACTCGTTTTTTAAATTTCGTCCTCAAGTTACCGTTAATCAAGTCAAAAAACGATATGGCAAAGATTCTGACATATATAGGAAACTCGATATGATTATTATCGATGAAATATCCATGGTCCGAGCTGATCTTTTAGACTGTGTCGATCGTTTTATGCGTCTTAATGGCCCATCTGCTCAAAAACCGTTTGGTGGTGTTCAGCTTCTCGTTATTGGTGATTTGTTTCAGCTTCCTCCAATTGTAAGGACTGAAGAAGAAACTATTTTCAGAAGTTTTTATAAGAGTCCTTTCTTTTTTGATTCAAGGTCATACCAGCAAGCAGGTTTTATCAAAGTTGAGCTAACGCATGTTTATCGTCAAGATGACCCGATATTTATTAATGCGCTGGATGCTTTTCGTAATGGATCGTTTAACAATGAGCATCTTAATCTCATCAATACTAGGGTGATTTCTAACTACGAAAAACCAGAAAATGAATTTATCATTTCTCTTGTCACAAAGAACAGAATTGCTGACGATATAAATCGTGCTGAAATGGAAAAATTACCTGCCACCTCCAAATCTTATCGAGGAAGTATCGATGGTATATTCAAAGATTCAGACCTTCCCACAGCGCAAGAGCTGACTCTCAAAGAAGGGGCCCAGGTAATGCTTTTAAATAACGATTCGCGTGGAAAGTGGGTCAATGGAGACATTGTAAAAGTAATAAAAACTGACAATAATTCAGTTCGTGTGTTATTCGACGACGGGACTTTTGATGATGTGGGACTAAATAAATGGGAATCAGTTCAATTTGTATTTGACGAAGAAACTCGCAAAATACAATCAGAAGTAGTGGGGACTTTTACTCAGTTACCAGTAAGGCTTGCGTGGGCGGTTACAATTCACAAAGGCCAGGGCAAGACTTTTGATAAGGTTCATATAGATTTTGGCGACGGAACATTTGCCCCCGGACAAGCATATGTTGCCTTAAGCCGATGCAAAACGCTCGAAGGCATGGTTCTAAGTAGTATAGTAGAGCCTCATCATATTTTTGTTGATGATAGAGTAAAGAAATTTATGGACGCTAATTAAAAACATGGTCAACTATGTTTCCATAAAAAATTTCCGTTCTGGAGATCGATGCCGTGCACGAAGGAGCGCCGGATGACCGCCTGTCTGCGTACGC
>CAZFTW010000045.1:0-6114 GCA_964521925.1 uncultured Candidatus Saccharibacteria bacterium
GCGGCAGGGGATGATAACCATGTTCCAGGACGGAATTTTGAAAGTGCTTCAGGGGATAGTATCATTAGAAGAACTGCTTGAGGTCGCTCAAGCAGGCGATTCTGCTTGATACTTAAACTTTTAAATACTTAAGTATTTTATGGACCCGAAACAATATTTAGAAGAACTGATCTTACTGACAGCCCAACAAGGAGCCACTGATTTGCTTATCTCGCCGGGCCATTATCCGGTCATCCGGGTCGACAGCCGTTTGGTAATGCTGACGAATTACAGCATCCTCGACAGCGAAACGACCCAAGGACTTGTCTTCGCGCTATTGGGAGAAGAAAGAAAGAACCGCTTCCTTTCCGAGAAGGAACTCGATTTTTCATTCGAAGTGCCCGGCAAGAACAGGTTTCGGGTCGATGCTTATCAGGCCAAGGGCGGATTTGCGGCATCGTTGAGGCTGATACCGAACGAGGTAAAAACGGTGGAGGAGCTGAACCTGCCCCCGATTGTAAAAATATTTTCGAAGCTTTCCCAGGGTTTTGTCCTGATAGTCGGTCCCAACGGCCATGGAAAGTCCACCACTCTGGCATCGATCATCAACCTGATAAATAAAGAGCGGGCCGAAAAGATAGTCACCATCGAAGACCCCATCGAATACATTTTCACCCCCGACAAGAGTGTTATTGACCAAAGGGAAGTTTACCAGGACACTTTTTCTTTCCACAAAGCATTGAGGTCAACTTTCAGACAGAACGTCAATGTCATCATGGTCGGGGAAATGCGCGATTATGAAACAATGAGCGCCGCTGTCACGGCCGCCGAAACGGGCCACCTGGTCTTTGCATCTCTTCATACCAACAGCGCTTCCCAGACGGTAGAAAGGATCCTGAACAGTTTCCCGCCCAATCAGGAATCCCAGATCAGGAACCAGCTTGCCAACACGATATCCGGAGTGGTTTCCCAGCGCCTTATTCCCAGGATAAACGGAGGGTTGGTTCCGGCGGTTGAAGTGATGATAGCCACGCCGGCGATCAGAACATTGATCCGGGACAACCGCCCCAGGCAAATGGATATGGTAATAGAGACCAGCCATGATATAGGCATGATCAGTTTGGACAAGTCCTTGGCGGATCTGGTCAGACGGAAAGAGATAAGCTGGGAGAGGGCAGAGTTTTACTCGCAGAACCCCGCTGAGTTGAAGAATTTGATATAGCATGAATCCCGTTAGAAGTCGCCCTAACGGGTTAAACGAATGAATCCCGTTAGAAATTAATTACGCTTCAAATATAGAGTATGATTAAAATAATAATTACGTTAAGCAGGATATTTCTAACGGGATGAAACATAGAATAAATAACAATAATCATTCTGCGCATCCCGTTAGAAGCCGCGAGGGCTCACAGCGCGCCTCTGCTTCTAACGGGACGCATAAACCGGTTGACCCCGGACTACGCAGTAGCGACTTCTAACGGGATGAATTTTAAATATAAGATCAAAACCCAAACAGGAGAGATCCTCGACGGAGCCGTGGAGGCACCGGATGAGAATGTCGCCGTCACTACCCTGCAATCCAAGGGTTACACTATCCTGTCTTTGGAGGCGACCGACAAGGGAATTCTATCGTCCGACATATCACAATACCTTTCCAAAATATCGAACAAAGACGTGGTTTTGTTCACAAGACAATTATCCACCCTGATCGACGCCGATATGCCTTTAGCCGAGGGATTGAGGACTTTGGCCAAGCAGGTTGAAAAGCCGAATTTCAGAAAAGTCCTTACTGATGTCTCCGAGGCCGTCGAGAGCGGGCAATCCCTCTCCGCTGCCCTGGCGGCGCATCCAAATCTTTTCGGAACTTTTTATATAAAGCTTGTCCAATCCGGAGAAGTATCAGGAAAACTCCACGAGTCGTTGCTTTACCTGGCGGACTACCTGGAAAGGAGCCAGTCCATCAATTCCAAGATAAGAGCGGCTTTGGCATATCCGGCCTTCGTGGTCTTCGCGTTGCTCGTGGTCACGGCTATCATGGTGGTATACGTCCTGCCTCAGCTGTTATCGATATTCAAAGACATCGGAGACGTTGAACTCCCTATAACCACCCTGATATTGATATGGGTAACGACTTTTGTGAACAAATATCTTATTTTCCTGGCGACTTTTCTCGTCGCCTTGATCGTGGGGTTCTGGAAATATGTCGGCACCCCCACCGGCAAGGCCTGGCTGGATAATCTTAAAATCACCCTGCCGTCCCTTGGAGTTGTGGTGAGGAGTTTATATCTTGCCCGTATGTCGGAAAGCTTATCAACTCTCATCAAGTCGGGAATTCCTATCCTTGACGCTCTCCACATAACATCCGAGTTGGTCGGGAACATGAACTATCAGAGGGTGCTTCTTGACGCCGAAGAGAACGTGAGGGGCGGCGGAACGATATCCGAATCCTTCGCTAAATATACCGAGATCCCGCCCCTGACCACCTCGATGGTGGCGATAGGAGAAAAGACCGGCAAACTCGACTTTATGCTTTCCCACATATCGAAGTATTACAAATCCGAATCGGAGAACGCCATCGGGAGCATTTCCCAGTTGATCGAGCCCATCCTGGTATTACTGCTTGGCGTGGCTGTTGCTATTTTGGTTTCGGCAATATTGCTGCCAATATATAACCTGGTCGGAGTGGGTTAAGCGTTTGTTGATAACTTTAATTTGCTTATCGTTTATAATTAACCATATGATAAAAAATAAATCTCAAAAAGGTTTTACCTTGGTCGAGCTTCTGGTCGTCATTGCCATTATCGGTATTCTTGCCACCCTTCTCTTGCTGCAGCTTGGCGTAGCCAGGCAAAGAGCCAGAGACGCGGCTCGTATTGCCCATGTCAGCCAAGTGAGGACCGCCGTAGAGTTGTATTTCGATGATAATGGAACATATCCCCAGGTAGCGACATATTCCGCTCTTGGAACCCTCTTGGTTCCTAAATACATGACCCAGTTGCCGGCTGACCCCCTCAACGTTGCCGGAACTTACGAGTATCGCTATGCTTACAACGGTTTGACGAAATACCACGTCTGGGCGGAATTGGAGCAAGCGGCAGGAGCTCTTAAGGGCGACGCGGACATAGATTCCTCGGCCGGATGGACCGGACAAGGAGTGAACGGCGCGGATGGGGGTGGCACTACCTGTACCACCACGGCTGTGGACTGCGAATATGACCAGGGCCAAAATTAGCGATTAGTGATTAGCGAATAGCGATTAGTACAAAATCCGTCTTGTAGAGCGGATTTTGTTATATACTTAACTAATGGACTACATGCTAATGGCTATCCTTTTAGTTCTGGGTTTGAGCGTCGGCAGTTTTCTTAATGTGGTCATATTCCGGCTTGATAAAAAAGGTGGGATACTTTTCGGGCGGTCTGAATGCCGAATCTGTGGCCACGTTATCAGATGGTATGACATGGTGCCGCTTATCGGTTTCTTGTTTTTAAGGGGCCGGTGCCGCCACTGCCGGCAAAAAATATCCTTTATATACCCCGCCGTTGAAATACTGACGGCAGCCGCTTTCTTGGGATACATCTATTTTCGAAGCACCTATGATATCCACACGATATACGGATTAACACTTATCTCCGGTTTGATAGTCATAATGTTTTCGGACCTTCTCGAGTTTATCATTCCCGATAAAATCGTGTATCCGCTTATCATTTTGGCTTTTGCCTTTAACCTGTCCGCGGGGGATATTTTGGCCCGGTTGACTACCTCTTTAATACTTGGGTCGATCTTTGCTATAATGTATTTAGGATCACGGGGGCGGTGGATAGGCCTCGGAGATGCCAAGATTGTGTTCCTTATCGGCATGGTGCTCGGTTATCCTCTGGGTGTGCTTGCGGTATTGCTTTCGGTCTGGACAGCGGCATTGGTCGGTATAGTCCTTGTCACGGCCAAAAAGGCGACCTTAAAAACGGCACTGCCTCTGGGAACTTTCCTGGCAGTAAGCTCAATAATATTAATAATTTTCCAAAATGAACTACAAAAAGTCACTCAAACCATTCTTTAAGAAGCGTCACCTGATCGAGATCGCTTCGATTGTTGTTTTACTGATACTAGCCTCCGTCTTTAAAATAACCGTTGATAACCTTAAAGACGCCGGAAATGGTGGAAATAATTTGGCTACTCTGGCGGTCAGCCTTGATAACCTGAACAGATCTTTTGAAGGAGAGGTCTCGGAAGATACGACAGTCCTCGACGCCTTGAATATGGCTATGGCTGTCGGCAAAATAAAACTCAACTATGTACTGGACGAGAAGAATCAAACCTGGGTCATGGAGATCAACGATCACCTGAACAGCGTGGGGGGTAAGCATTTCGCGTTTTTCCTCAACGACAAGAAGATCGACTCCAAGAATTTGAACAAGGTTAACCTCAAAGCCGGTGACAGTATTGTTGTCAGATATGAATAGTGTCTTTGACACTAAGGGCTTTACTCCGCTCTTGAAGACAAGGGTTAGAAATTTATTTGTGAGCATAAATTAACTGCCCACATGAAAAATGTACTGAAAAAAGTTTCTATTGCCGAAGGCAACTTGTCTTCAAGGGCGGGGTTTACTCTTGTTGAGGTTGCGGTAGTGGCCGCAATTACCGGTGTCATCACCGCTTTTATGCTGCTCAACTTCCAGAGAAGCAGAGTCGATCTGACGTTGACCACTAATGAATTTGTGGGAAGTTTGCGAGTAGCCCAATCGCGCGCGCTTGCCAGTGCGCGATACGATACCGGGGCCGGATTAAAAATAAGGTGCGGCTACGGGATTCATTACATAAGCCAGACCTCGTATGTCACGTATGTAGGGCCCGACGCCGCTTCGGTCGATTGCTCTACTTTGAACAGAAACTATGACGGGGCGGACACGATAATAACAACTCGTGTCTTTATCGACACCAGGGTAGAGTTCAAGGCGTCATTCAATGACATATTTTTTGAGCCGCCCGACCCCAAGACGTACCTAAATAACGACTCGACCTTAGGATTGCCCCCTCAAGCCATTACTCTTGGGAAGATAGGCGGCATATGTCCGAACGATTGCAAAACAATAAATGTTCACGCATCCGGCAAAATCGAATAAATTGAGTGGGGGATTTACTCTCGTTGAAGCATTGGTGACTTTGGTTGTGCTGACCATCGCTCTTGGGCCGTCTTTGATCTTAACGACTAATATAAACAATACTGCCGCAGTCGTTAAGAACAATCTTATCGCCGCCAATCTTGCCCAGGAAGGCGTAGAGGTCATAAGGGGAATAAGAGACACCAACTGGTTCAACGGCGTCGCTTTTGACACCGGCCTTGCTGACGGCACTTACAGAGTTGAATGGAACTCCGATGCCGTTATCACGCTTGGCGCGAATCCACCCGTCAAAGAAGACAACGGGCTGTATAATTACTCGACCGGCAACAATACGATATTCCGAAGAACTATTTCGATCCTGAAGGTCAACGCGAGCGAGCTTAGGATAATAAGCGAGGTGACCTGGGAAGAGAGGGGGGCCAGAGCAAGAAGCGCTATGGCGGAATCGCATCTTTTTAACTGGAAATGATATGCGTAACCTCAAAGCCAATAAACAAACCGGGTTTACAATAGTTGAGGTGCTCGTCACTTCGGTTATATTTTCCATTATCGCGATGGCTGTAAGCGCGATATTCGTCGAAACATTGTCATTGCAAAGAAGGGCGTCCGCGTCACAAAAGATACAGGATAACGCCATATTCGTTCTGGAAAACATGTCCAGAGATATCAGGGTAAGCGTGATCACAAACCAGGAGTCACCGGGCTGCACGGCCAACACCCTCACTATCATCCACCCCGTAAAAGGAGATATCGTCTTCAGAATGACCGGCGGCGCAATAGAGAAAAGCCAGGCCGGGGGGCCTTTTGTGGCCATAAGCGGTTCCGACGTGAGGTTCGCACGGTTCAACTTTTGCATAACAGGTTCCCTGCAGAACGATAATAAAACTCCCAGGGTAGCAATTCTGACAACAGTAGAAAACGTATCGGGCCGCGAGGTGCTTGAAGTCAACCTTCAGACCACCGTCTCATCCCGAGATGAGGTAGGTGAATTTTCTTTTCCGTAATATGAAAATT
>CAZFTW010000046.1:0-5978 GCA_964521925.1 uncultured Candidatus Saccharibacteria bacterium
TTCTAACGGGATTCATTCGTTTAACCCGTTAGGGCGACTTCTAACGGGATTCATGTTAATAAAGTTTATTTAATTCTTCGGTTATGTATTTAATGAGCGAAATATTCTTCTCATAATCCATGCGGGTCGGCCCCACAAGCGTCAAGGAACCGATGCAATCCCCTGGCAGACCATATTTGGCGCACATAATTGTTTCATGCTTGATCTGTTTGAAAGGATTTTCTCCGCCGATCAAGATTTGGATCGGCACGCCGCGGGGCATGCCCAAAGTGTTGAAAAATTCCCGCTCAATAAACTTAAACATCTCTTCAAACTCTTCAAAAAAATTGGCCAGTTGAAATACTTTATTGGTTTCTCTGAATTCGGGATGTTCAAATAAGCTGGCCAGTCCTTTTTTAAAAAAATCATTGTCTTGTCTCGGAGTGGTCTCCTGGCGGTGCTTTAGCCCGCCAAGGAACTCTGTGGACACCCCCGTGATCACTAAGTTTTCTGAAAGATTTGATAATACTCTTGCTACAATCTTATTAACTTCTCTTGGATCGGAAGGCGTGCCGCCTAAAGCTAGCTTAATTTTAGTTTTATACTCTACTCCTAAATCTAAATTGGCCTCACCTTCTAACAGAGAATTTACAAAATATCTGTAGGTTTTGTCTGTCGGCACTCGTCCACCGGAAGTATGAAATTGGCTTAAATAGCCGGCTTGTTCCAGGTCAAACATTTCATTCCTTATTGTGGCCGGACTTAAATGTAAATGGCTCTTACCCGCTACAAGAACTGACCCGATGGGTTTTGCGGTTCTGATGTATTCTCTAACAACGAAATCAAGCAGTTTTTCCTGTCTTTTGCTTATCACATGTTCTATTATATTCCCCATTAGCACTCTGTCAAGAGAGTGCTAATCCGCACACCGGGGGTGTAGCAAGCCGACTGCTCGGCTTGCGGCGGATTAGCATGCCGGAACCTGTGGTTTTCTGCAGTTGGCAGAAAACCACGTGAGGCGGGGTCGCGACCAAATTTTCGGAAGAAAATTTGAGTTGTGACCTAATGGTCTACAAAATAAATCGTTCGTGATAGAATGAAGTTTATGCCGTCTAAATTCAAGAAATTCTGGAAGTCCCTCGGGCCGGGTTTGATAACCGGCGCCTCGGACAACGAGCCCTCGGCTATCGCCACCTATTCCATTGCCGGAGCCAAGTTCGGGTTGGGCATGCTTTGGGCCTCGCTTTTTTCTTTGCCGTTAATGATAGCGGTTCAGGAAATGAGCGCGCGCATCGGACGGGTCTCAAATCTGGGATTGGCCGGCAACATGAAAAAACACTACCCGAAATGGGTAATGGTCTTCATATCTTCTTTGATCGTAGGAATTAATACTATCAATATCGGCGCCGATATGGCCGGCATGGCACATGCGATGACCCTTATCGCCCCCTTTCCGGAGAAATTAACCGCTATTGTAATGACTTTTGTTATCCTGCTCGTTGTTGTTGCTCTGCCATACCAGAAGATATTTATGATATTTAAATGGCTGTCTATTGCCCTTGCCACATATATCCTGACCGTTTTCACCATTCATCAGAATTGGATTCAAATTTTTTACCACGCGGTAGTTCCCGGCTTGCAATTCAACAAAGAATTCTTCGTAGTATTGGTAGCTTTCTTCGGCACAACGCTTTCGCCGTATCTTTACTTCTGGCAGGCCAGCCAAGAAGTTGAGGAAAAAACCCTTGAACAATGCAAACCGGGCAGGGTCTGTCGCTTGAAACCAGCCACCACACAGGAACTTGAAGACCTTAAGGTAGATACCCGGGTAGGCATGGGCTTTTCTAATATAATTACCTTCTTTATCATCATTTTAACCGCATCTACTCTTTTTCGGGCAGGTTTTAACAATATTGATACGCTTCAAGACGCGGCCTTGGCCCTCAAACCGCTGGCCGGCGACTATGCCTATCTTCTTTTCACCGTCGGCATCATTGGCGCCGGGTTTTTGGCCATACCGGTATTGGCTGGTTCGGCGGCATATGTTGTGGCCGAGGTCTTCGGTTGGTCGGAGGGTCTTAACCGAAGTTTCGCCAAAGCCAAAGAGTTTTACGGCGTCGTTATCGCTTCCACCATCATCGGCCTCTTTATACCCCTCTTCGGTTTTCATCCGGTTAAAGCCCTCTTCTACACTTCCCTTCTCTACGGCATCATCTCGCCATTCTTGATATTGATGGTCTTGCATATGGCCAACAACAAAAAGATCATGGGCGAACACACCAACGGACCGTGGCTTAACTTTTTCGGCCATATCGCTTTGTGGGTTATGGCCGCTTGCGCAATTTTGATATTCTTCATTTTATGAATCCCGTTAGAAGTCGCCCTAACGGGTTAAACGAGTGAAGCATCAAATCAATAACAATAATCGTTCTGCGCTTAAACCGGCTGTTCCCGGACTACGCAGTAGCGACTTCTAACGGGATGAAAATATTAAACACCCTCACCGGCCAAAAAGAAGAATTCAGCCCCATCAAGGGCAAAAAGGTGAATATGTTCGTCTGCGGCCCGACCGTTTACGACTACATCCACATCGGCAACGCGAGAACTTTTGTGTTTTTTGACGTGGTCGCGAAATATCTCCGCTACAAAGGTTATGACGTGAATTACATTCAAAACATCACCGACATCGACAACAAGATAATCGAACGGGCACAGAAAGAAAATGCCGACCCGCTGGAATACGCCAGAAAATACACCGAAATTTTCAAACAAGACATGAAAGCGCTGGGGGTGACGTCTCCGGAATATAAGAACGCTACCGACCATATCCCTGAAGTAATAAAGCAGGTCCAGACATTATTGGACAAAGGCAATGCTTACGTTATCGAAAATGACGGAATATATTTTGACCTGTCTACTTTTCCCGATTACGGCAAATTGTCGGGCAGAACTGCAAGCATGGCCGATGACGCCGTTTCGCGGATAGACGACAGCGACAAGAAACGAAATCGCGGAGACTTCGCGCTTTGGAAATTCTCACATGAAGGCGACCCTTACTGGCCGGCTCCGTTCGGCGACGGACGCCCCGGCTGGCACATTGAGGACACCGCCATCACCGAAAAATACTTCGGCCCGCAATACGACATCCACGGCGGCGGAGAAGATTTGAAATTCCCCCACCACGAAGCCGAGATTGCCCAACAAGAGTCGGCCTCCGGCAAAAAGCCATTCGTAAAATACTGGATGCATGTTGCTTTCGTGATAAGCAAAGAACAAAAGATATCTAAGTCGTTGGGTAATTTCTCAACGGCCCACGACCTGCTCAAGAAGTACCCGAAAGAGGTCTTGAGATTTTATCTTTTAAGCGGGCACTATCGCTCGCCGCTTGATTTCAGCGAAAAGATATTAATTCAATCTGCGGCTGCGGTACAAAGAATTTCAGAATTCAAAAGGGCATTAGAAACAACAGATCAAAAAGGACAAGGCAACGTATTCAAATATAACGACAAGGTTGTAAATCCCGTAGAGTCGGAGAGGATGTTTTTTGAATCTTTAGACAACGACTTTAACACACAAGAAGCGTTTGGACACCTGTTTGGCTTAATAAGAGCGCTCAATTTCCCTCTTAGAATGGGGGCAATTAGCAAAGAATATGCTCGACCAGTTCTAGAATTTTTAGATAAAGTTAACGAGATTTTAGGAATAGTTTCAACCAGTCACATTGAAATTCCAAAAGAAGTAATAAAACTTGTAACTCAAAGAGGGAGATTAAGGGAACAACAAAACTGGCAAGAAGCAGACAAAATAAGAGCCCAGATCGAAGAAATGGGCTATCGGGTGGACGACACTACCTATGGTCCTCTGGTCACTCGCCACTGAATATTTTAGGAAACTTACGCTTCAAGGAACGGATATTTCTCTGAAAACCGGCTGACCGGCGCATTTTCTGGGCGCCTATGATGAGGACTGTCCAGATAAAAGCCGCGGCAATGAAGTAGAACAAGTTCAGATACATCTGCCGCCCCTTTCTGAAGGTTCTGATAACTCCCTTATACACCTAAAGCGGAGGCGGTTCAACTAAATACACAGGTAATGAACTTCTCCGCTTGCGAAATGAAATTTATTTCTTAATAATACGGGCAGACGTTGTTCCGACACCATGACATCTCCCAAAATCTCACCCGACAAATTGCCGCCGCAGAACATAGACGCTGAAAGATCACTCCTCGGAGCGATTTTGCTCGACCGGGAAGCGATAAACAAGGTCGCCGACCATTTGAATCCCCAGGATTTCTACCATCGCGGGCACCAGCTCATTTATGAGGCGGTCATGGCCCTGTTCGAGAAGCGAGAACCGATAGATCTTTTGAACCTTTCCAACAAACTGGAGGAAATGGGCGTCCTGGAGCAGGTCGGCGGAGTGGCTTACATTACGTCTCTGGTCAATTCGGTCCCCAGTTCGGCCCATATCAACTCCTACGCGAAGATAGTCCAGAAAAAGAAGATGCTCCGGGACATGATAGATGCCGCCCACCACATCATCGGTTTGAGCAGCAATGAAGATAATGATGTCGAGAATATGCTTGATGAAGCCGAGCAGAAGCTTTTCTCGGTATCCCAGAAGTCCTTGAGCAAGAATTTTCTCCAGCTGGGCAGCACTCTCGACGATGCAATGCACAGGATACTGAACCAGGCGGACGGGAACATCAGGGGCCAAAAAACAAACTACTTCCTCCTCGACAGCAAACTCGGCGGCCTTCAGAATTCCGACTTGATAGTATTGGCGGCCAGGCCTTCGGTCGGTAAAACCGCTTTTGCCATAAACCTTGCCTTAAAGGTCGCCCAAAACAACGTGCCGGTGGGAATATTCAGCATGGAAATGTCTCTTGACCAGATAGTTGACCGTCTTATCGCGGCCCAATCCGGAGTCAGTTTATGGAAACTGCGCACCGGAAAACTGGGCGAAGAAAGCCAGGCCACCACCCAGGCATGCGAAGAGCTTAAAGGTTTGCCGATATTTATAGACGACTCCCCTTCTCCGAATATTCTCCAAATGAGGGCTATGGCCAGACGCCTGCAGGCCGAGCACGGGCTGGGCCTTTTGATAGTGGACTATCTCCAGCTCATGAGCTCAAGGAGGAACTACGACAGCCCCGTCCAGCAGGTCACGGAAATATCCAGAGGCCTAAAAGGTCTGGCCAAAGAACTCAACATCCCCATCATAGCCATCTCCCAGCTCTCCCGCGCCGTTGAGCAAAGAGGCGGCGAACCTAAACTTTCGGATTTGAGGGACTCCGGCTCCATAGAACAGGACGCCGACCTGGTAATGTTCATACATCGCGACGACAAAAAGACCGGTGATGAGATGGACTCCGGAAAAACCAACCCCGGGCGCCAGCTTATCATCGCCAAACACAGAAACGGCCCGACCGGAAAGATAGAATTCGAGATGAACCCAGATAGCTTGCGATTCAAGGAGCTTAATAAAGTCCACGGCGATCTGGGGATCGAAAGAGATATTGACCCGGGAATATTTATGTAACATGAATCCCGTTAGAAGTCGCCCTAACGGGTTAAACGAGTGAATCCCGTTAGAAATTAATTACGCTTCAAATATAGAGTATGATTAAAATAATAATTACGTTAAGCAGGATATTTCTAACGGGATGAAACATCAAACAAATAACAACGGTGGTTCTGCGCACAAACTGGTCGTTCCCGGACTGCGCAGCAGCGACTTCTAAACGGGATGAATCCAAATTTTAAGAGAATCGTCAGGTTATTTCAAAAACTTCCGGGGGTGGGGCCAAGACAGGCCGCCCGTTTTGTTCTGGCTCTGATGGAAAAGCCGGACTCCGAACTTCAAGACCTGGGCAAAGCCATCCAGAATTTGAGGAACGAAATATCTTTCTGCCCCAACTGCTTTAATATCAGTGACCCCGCTCCAAGCTTATCCGCTGACCGCCATTCAGAAAAGGGGCGGGCTTGGGGCGGGGCAG
>CAZFTW010000047.1:0-5845 GCA_964521925.1 uncultured Candidatus Saccharibacteria bacterium
TTCTCGACTGCTGCCACCCGTAGGTGTATGGACCGTGTCTCAGTTCCATCGTTGAGGGCCACGCTCTCACGCCCCCTACCCGTCGTAGCCTTGGTGAGCCGTTACCTCACCAACAAGCTGATAGGACCTAGGCCACTCCGGAAGCGGCTTGCGCCTTTAGAATTGCTTCACTATCGGGAATTAGCGGATCTTTCGACCCGTTGTGCCCGACTTCCGGGGATGTACCAAGGTGTTACTAACTCGTTCGCCACTACCCGCCTAAGTTTTCTTGCGAAAATTTAGGCGGGCCGTTCGACTTGCATGCCTTATCCACGCCGCCAGCGTTCATCCTGAGCCAGAATCAAACTCTCTTAAAGAACCCGCCAAAATTTTGCTTCGCAAAACTTAGGCGGGAGAATTGGCTGGTTAACTAAATAAGATTGGGAAAGTTCACTAAGTGGCGATACTTTGAGTTCGATCCTTCGTCCATGAAATTCGCTTAAACGGACTTGCGGATGTGTTCCCGATATGGGCTCAATAATATAACCACGATTAGCCCCGGGGGGACCAATCGTGGTTATACAACTCGACTATGTGTTATTAATTAAATTCCTATAATCTTCATAGTGTATCTATTTTATTATAGACCGAATTTAATGTCAACCTCGCTTCGGAGTAGTGAAATTCCCTAAGCGCCGACCTTTTCTTGAATTAAAACCGTCTTAGAATTTGTAAGCTGCCCGCCGGAACCCAGTTCTTGGGTGGTCATTTCAAGTCCTTCCTCGGTAACTGTGTAGCGTACCTTAAAACCTGATCCGTCTTCCGCTGTCATTGAAACAATCTTCACGTTAGAAGAATCTTCCATTTCGTGCCACGGTTTCCAAAACTTGATTTTTTCTTTCAATACTTCCGGGTCTTCGCCAGCAAACGGAGAGGTCTCTATATCAACCTCCGCTCTGGTTTCATATACCCTTCCGTCTCTCGTGGTCAAGGTTGCTTCGGTAATAATTTTTCCGTCTTCAATGCGCGGAAGTTTGTATTCTCCTCTCACAAAAGCTGTCGCATCAAAAAACTGTTCGAGGAACCCTTGCTGAGTTCGCTCTCTTTTTGTTTCTACCACTTCGTGACTAACCCCCTCTTTTTCTCCTGCTTCTTCCCTAATCTGATCGGTGACTTTAGTCTGCTCTCTTTCGGCTGTGCCACCTTTCATTTGTTCGACTGCTTTCATACCGTTAAAAGCTAATACACCGGCCACGGATGCAATTCTTAATATTTCCCACATTCTGCTTTTTCTTTCGGGACTTATTTCTTTTTCCTTATTTTCCTCAAATTTTGGTTTTATTGTTTCCATACAAGGAATATAACATAGAATATTTATAAATCACAAATAGATTACTTTGAGTGCTTTTTTCTCCACTCCGATATCTCTTTATGGTGGCCAGAAAGAAGCACTTTGGGGACTTTTAGCTTCTTGCCGTTTAATACGAAGACCTCTGGCCTTGTATATTGAGGATATTCTTTATCTCTTGCCTCCCTATCGGAAAAGCTCTCTTTTGCTACCGACTCCACTTTGGCCACCACCCCCGGAATTAAACGGGAAATGGCTTCAACTAAAACCATCGAGGCAACTTCTCCTCCGAACAGGACATAATTGCCTATAGAAATTTCTTCATCGGCTATATACTGAGCCACCCTTTCATCCACTCCTTCATAGCGTCCGCATATCAGAATTATTTGGCCGTATTTAGACAAACGTCTAGCATCTTTCTGGGTAAATGTTTTTCCCTTGGTAGACAACAAAATTACTCTGCTTTTTTTATTCTTATTCCTTAATACTTGATTCTTAATACTTAATACTGCCTTGCTTATCGGCTCAATTTTCAGAACCATTCCCGCTCCCCCGCCATAAGGCCGGTCGTCAACCGTCTTGTGTTTGTCCTCTGTCCACTTTCTTAAGTTGTAAATGTTTATCTTAAGCAATCGCTTCTTCTGCGCCCGCGCCAATAAGCTTTCTTTTAGAAAGCTATCAAAAATATTTGGAAATATGGTTATAATGTCGATTTTCATTGGGAAAAATTGCTCCGATTTGTCCTACGCAAAGCGTAGCTGACAAATCGAGAGTCCTCGATTTTGTAATCAACTTTCAGTTGAACAAAATCGGGATGATGATATCAAATTTCACAAAAGGACGGGCCTGCGTCCACATGCAGGCCCTCAAGCTGACAAGATCAATTATTGATGACAGTGAGCACGCCATCTGCCATCATACGTGCGTGGCCGCTCTTGAGGGTATCGAATTCCTTCGGAGTGACCATCATGACGAAACAGCCCGGCGGGATCTCGATTCGTTGACTTCTGTAGTAGTTAACGGGTTAAAGACATGTTCGATCTCTGATGTAAGCTCCCTGCCCGTTCAAAAGAACTGGGACCATAGAATTTTCTTGTGTCATACTCATCTCCTCCAGTCTCCTCCAGTTTTGGTACAATATTACTATGCCACAAATATAAAAACGGCGCAAGTACGTTATTCGACGTTACCCCGGCCCTAACTTTGCTAGTAATTCCACAGCGCTGGGCGTAAAATTTCCGCCTTCGGCGGAATTCCCTATTCGGGTTGCCTGCGCTATTTCAAAACAAGTTTATCCTTATACTAAATTTTTATAAGTTTAACACGGTAAAGTTAGAGCGGGGTAAGTTTTCGTTACTAAAAAGAGCGACCCCTTTCGAGGGCCGCCTTTTTAGACGAAAACTTACATATTCAATTCTCCGACGACGTCCTCGATATCTTTGGTCTTGCTTTCGGGCTTGACCCTGGTGCTTCCTTCCGGCTCCTCTATCCGGAGATTCACCCTGGCGTTGTTCCTCATTCCGACTATTCTTGCCAGAGTTCGGACGGCTTTGGCGGTCGAACCGCTTCTGCCTATCAAAAGCCCCATATCGTCCGGGGCTACCTTGACCGAGAGCAGGACGCCCAGCTCATCAACTGTTCTGCTAACCTGGACCGCGTCCGGGTTATTTACTATCGATTTGATTACAAATTCTACAAATTGTTGGTCTCTTTCCATTTATAACTTGCTGGCCGCTCTGCTGGGCTTCGCCCTTAAGCAGTACGCTCTTGGCCAACTTCTTCGTTAAAAGCTCCGGTCCTCCTTCGTCATACTTCTGTATGTCTCAGTTCGGTCCTCGCTTTTGCCTCGAATTTGGCCAAGCCAGCTGCGTTCTAATTCATTATCTTCCGACCAGCCCTGCTTTCGTTTCAGACAGGACCCTTTGCCTTCATACTATACACTACATTACCAGGTTAATCAAGCGGTCTCTTACATATATATACTTCGCTGGCTCCCTGGCTCCAAGATGTTTTTTAACATTCTCATTGGATAAAGCGATGCTTTTTGCCTCCTCTTCAGATAATCCTTTTTTGACCTTCACGCTGTCGCGCAGTTTTCCGTTGACCTGCAGGACCAGAGTGATGAGTTCCTCGGCCAACAAGGCCTCGTCATGCTTTGGCCATGGTTGGAGATGCACAGATTTATAGTTCTTTGGAACCTGTCCCGATTCGCTTTGCGAATCGCGGATCCTCGATTGACTAGTCGCCTTCGGCGAAGTCAATCGGGACCACAATTCTTCCGCGATATGCGGCGCAAAGGGCGCAAGAAGTTTCAAAAAAGTTCCGTATTGCTTTGTCGTCAGCCATTTATCTTCCAGGGTATTGAGCAACTTCATCAATCCGCTGACACCGGTGTTGAATCTTAAATTTTTAATATCCTCGCCTATTTCTTTTGTTGCTTTATTTAATATCTTATCAACTTCCTTATCGGCAGTTTTGGGTTCTTCCGGTTCACTTATAAAATTCCAGACGCGGTTCAAGAATCTGCTAATGCCGTTCAAATTACTGGGGTTCCAGGCATAATCCTGCTCGAATGGCCCCAAGAAAGCGAAATTCATCCGCACCGTATCGGCGCCGTATTTGGCTACTTCGTCATCCGGATCCACCACATTGCCCCGCGACTTGGACATGCGTTTGCCGTCAGGACCCATGATCACACCGTGGTTGCGGCGCGATAGAAACGGCTCCGAAAACTCAACCGCCCCAAGCTTGTTTAAGGCCTTGGTGATAAACCGCGCATACAAAAGGTGCATCGTATTATGCTCTCGTCCTCCTATATATAGAGGCACCGGAAGCCACTTGCTCATTTTTTCTTTTGAAGCGAGCTCCTTTTTATTCTTCGGGTCTGTATAGCGCAAGAAATACCAGGAGGAATCAACAAACGTATCCATAGTATCGGTTTCTCTTTCGGCCTGGCCGCCGCAATTAGGGCATTTTACTTTAACCCAACTTTCGGCTCTGGCTAACGGCGACCTGCCTCCTTCAACAGGCAAAAAGTCGGTAAGTTCGGGAAGCTTCACGGGCAGATCTGCTTCCGGCACGGGCCGATAACTGCATTTCTGGCAATGAACCATCGGGATCGGCGCTCCCCAGTATCTCTGGCGGGAAAGTATCCAATCGTGCAAACGGTATATTTTCTGAAAATCGGCCAAACCTTTCTCTTTTAACTTTTCCACTATCTTATTTTTTGCTGTTTCGGACGGCAGCCTGTCAAAGTCACCTGAATTAGCAAGCAGGCCTTTGCCCGTGTAGGCCTCATCCAAAACCAACCGCCGGAAGCTCAAAAGATGGTTCTCGTCTTCCATTTTATTAAACACTTCTTCTTTGGTGAGCCATTCTATCTCAAAGTTGTCCTTCTCGTCATGTTGAAGATCTTTTTCGGCCTGTTCGTTGTTCTCAAGAATAAAATGCAAGCCGACTACTTCGATGTTCCGGGCAACTTTTTTGGAAAAAGCGTAGTAGTGGTGATGCATCAGTTCGGTCTTCGCCACGAACTTGAGATTGGTATATCCGGTCTCTTCTTTAATTTCCCGCAGTGCCGTCGCAACCTCATCCTCCCCCTCTTCCCGGCCGCCGCCGATAAAAAGCGTTCCGCCAAGCTTCGGCCCCCAATTCAAAGTCAAAAACTTGTTTGTCTTCTTGTCTTCAACAATCGCAACTATACTTCTCCGGTGCTGTTCGTCCGGCAAAACCTCGCCGGTCTCCGGTTCGATGACGGTCTTTATCGGCAAATCGAATTTTTTGGCAAATTCGTAGTCCCGCTCGTCGTGGGCCGGCACTGCCATGACCGCTCCGGTTCCATACCAGCCCAGAACATAGTCCGCCACCCAGACAGGGATTTTTTCATTTTTATTAGGATTGACGAAATACCTCCCCGTCGGAACACCGGTTTTGGATTTGTCGGCATGCATCCTCTCCATCTCCGTTTTCTTTCTGACCTCTTCGAGATATTGGTTGACCTTGTTCAGATTATCGTCGGACGTAAGCTTCATCAGCATCGGATGTTCGGGAGCAAGCACCATATATGTGACGCCGAAAAGAGTGTCGGCCCGGGTCGTAAACACTTCCACGTATTCTTTGGAGTTCGGAACGAGGAATTTAATCAGCGCGCCCTCCGAACGGCCTATCCAATTGACTTGGGCGGCTTTGGTGTCTTCCGGCCAATCAATCCCGTCAGAAGTCCGACCTGCCCCTGGGGCATGGTCGGCAGACGATCCCTCAGGGGACGTCTTACTTCTAACGGGATCAAGGTCTTTAAGGTCATCTAACAGCGCGTCCGCAAAACTTGTGATCTTAAACATCCATTGCGTCAATTTCCTTTGCTCCACCGGCGTATCACATCGGTCACAGCAGCCATTTACCACCTGCTCGTTGGCAAGAACGGTTTTATCTTTTGGGCACCAATTAACCATTGTTTCGCCCCGATAAGCCAGGCCTTTTTCATAAAGTTTAAGAAATATCCACTGGGTCCATTTGTAA
>CAZFTW010000048.1:0-4452 GCA_964521925.1 uncultured Candidatus Saccharibacteria bacterium
CGGTCAATCTCGTCCCGACGATAAACCTTGCCATAAGAGAAGCAGCCAACCGGTTCGCCGGCGGCCATGCGCCTTTTTACACCTTCGTTCTGAAGGTAGTAATACCACATCACCGTAGTATGGGTACGAAGAATATTCTTATCGTCAACATAGTAAGTGTCGGAACGAGAGCGGGCCGAATGATCAGCAGGAAAATCAAACAAATCAAAACTTATATCTGCCGGCACTATTTCAGGCACTTCAATGACATCAAAACCCTTAAAGTCAGGCGAGGCAATAACACGTTGCACTATTTCATAGATGGGGCTACCCGATGTGCGCGATAAATCAGGCATAGCCAAGTAACGCTTGATGCGTTCCGATTCGGCATCATGGCGGCTTTCAAGCTGACGTTTAAGATTCTTCTCCTCTTCTGACTTGATTGTTATTTGAGACATTGGAAATTATTTAGAACTTAGTAATTAGAAATTAGAAATTTTGGAGTTAAATGTCTTGGTCAGAAACACCTCTATCGCCGCTATGACTACTAATAATATCGAGAAATTCAATATATTCAATAGACGCAGGCGGTTAAACACTATCACGCTTATCAATATCAAGCCCAGCAGGAATCCCCTTCTGAACGCTCCGGAGAAACCTTTTTTTAATCCGAGAAAAGCGAAAGTCCCCACTCCCCACACCGCCACAAATAGGGTTCCCAAGAACAGGAATTTGATGAGTCCGCCGGCCAGAAACGGGTCGAACTTCAAGACAATGATGGACAGACCGGCCAGAGAAGAAACGACCGCCGCTATAATAACGATGAAGTGCCAGCGCATAAGGTCAGCTATTTAACCAATTTTATCATTGAAACACCCGCTCTTCAACACGCTTGACACCACCTTTCCGACCATACATAATATAACCGCTCGGCTTTGAGCATCTGCGTAAGGCAGGAGGCTGCACAGCGCGAGCCGGTGGTCCGCCGGTCAGGACACGAGCAAGGAAGCAAGTCATGGCAAAACAAGAACCGTATCGGCCTTCGTGGACGGATGCGGAGAAAAAGGCGGCGAGGGAAGCGCTGCCCAAAGAGCTCGGTGAACTCGCAAAGCTCATCATCTTTGGCAAGCGCAAGGGCTTGAGCGGCCTGAGAGACGCTATCTGGGCGATGAACATGAAGGTCCATGAGGCAAGTCGTCTGGGAATCACCCGGGCGAAGGGGTTCCCGAACCTCAATGACTTTTCTCCCATTGTCCAGGACCTCCAGCCGCTTGTGGAGTTCGCTCCTTCAAGTGAGACGATCCGTTACGGTATCAGCGTGCGGCTTCGCAAAGCGTTCGCGGATGTCGGGGTCGAAGAAGAGTTCCTCTCGAACATCGCGCTGGCGGCTCCCGGAGGCCACTGAAGTCCATCAGAACGGACACATGGGCAACCCCCTGCGGGTTGCCCCTTTTAATTTGTCTGCTTATTTCCTTTTGGCGGGCCTCGGGTTAAGTACCCGTAGATACAAGACGGTAAAAGCGTTTCTGAAGGGTCAGGCCAGGGGTTAGTTTGGGGCCTGCGGGTCAAGCATAATAAAGGCCTGCTGGATATCCAACAGGCCTTGCGATCTTGCTGATTCTATCGGCTATGGAAGCTGAGTGCCGACGCGACGCAACTCGCGAGCCACCAGAGCGACGGGAACATGGAAGAGCCGAACGGCACCCTGCGGCGGACGGAACGGAACCGGGTTCTTGAATCTGCGGAGATTCTTAAACTCGTAGCGATAGTTGCCAGTGCCGGGACCCCAGGTTGTTTGCTTGCCGTTCCTGAATTCTCGGTAGATTTGTGCGCCTTCTTTCTGGGTCAGTTTCCGAACAGGCTGAAGTTCGCCCACACCCACTAGTACCATCCGCGGGGCTTTCTTGGCCTCTTTCTGAAGCCCATGAGCCGCAACAACCCCATCAGATGTCCCCGTTGAAGTATACAACAACGTCAGTCCAGTGTGAGACCAGCGCCAGTCGCGCGTCTTTGCGGACAGCTTACCGCGCAACAGTAACTCGTTGTACGGGTAGTGGTTCGGTAGGGCCGGAATCGTCTTCACTTTCTTCACAAAGAACCTCCTTTTGAGGATTTGGAATGTATATCAAAAAATCATTGCCGAGTCAATGAGAGTGCCGATAAAAAGTTCTTCATGCGGGGACGACGGGATTTGAACCCGCGTTCTCTGCCGTGACAGGGCAGCGCTTTTAGCCGCTAAGCTACGTCCCCAAAATCCAAAAAATAATAACACATTTTTGAACAAATTCAAAGCCCGTGCTATACTCTCCGCACTTAGTTCTTACCAAAAGGCAGGGACCATGAGAGTTTACCTGTTCGACCTCAACGGAACGATACTGGATGACATGCCGATGTGGCGCGAGACCGTAGAAAGGTTGTTCGCCCGATTCGGCCAAATACCGCCGACAACCGCCGAGTTCTTCCGAGAACTGGAAAAGAGCAACGGCGACTACCTTCAGGTATACAGAAGGTGGGGTATCGAGGCATCCCGTGAGGAGCTTCTGGAGATATACCAGAGCATTTACGAGGGCCTCGCGCATCGGATCTTACCGACCCCACACGCCGTTCACACATTGGCGACTCTGTCTGCCCGAGGTGTCATCCTCGGTCTGATCACGGCTCACCCCGAAAGTACCTCCCTCCCAATCCTGACAAGATACAGGGTCAACGGTCTTTTCAAGCACATGAGATTCCATGCCATAGACAAAAGCGCCGCCATCACGGAGATACTGGCAGAGGAGAGTATCCCTCCTGAAGATTGCTGCTATGTAGGCGACGCACCGTCGGATATCCGCCACGCAAACAAAGCCGGAGTGGTGTCGGTCGCCTATCTGGACAAACACATCCCAGCCGAACTTGTTCTCACGGCCGGGCCACAGGTTGCAATCAACAGCTTCCGGCAGCTCCTTGCTCTTTAAGACAGAAGCTCAAAGACCCCCCATAGGGGTCCTTAAATTTTCAGGCCACCCAGATCATGCCTCCCCGCCAGCCATCGAGAAACTCTTTTTTTGTCACAAAATATTTATGACCCCGAATACCCTTATAGGGGTCCTGAATATAGTATCCCGTTGCCGAGCTATTTTTTAAGTTCATACCAACCGCTAAAAGCAAGTGGGAATCCTTCTGCCCGTTAAAACCCAGATGGACAGAGACTGCCACCGGTCTTTCGGACCGTAGCTCGTCATTAATTATTTTCAGTCCCTTGGTCTTGTCTTTTACAGTCTTGAAAAATTCTTTTTGAAAAGTCAGGAATACTCCGTGTTTTTCGGCTAAACAAACAAGGCCCTGATGCCTCCAGCCGACATTTTCAACGTAGGCTCCGCACTCAAGGCCTTCCTTAATAAGCTCATCGAGAGATAGCCGGTTCAAATCTTTATTTTGGGAGACAAGGAGCATTTTGATAACAGCAACCCCGCAGGCCCGAAATTTCCAAAACTTGTCGCTTGCTTCAAGCTGGTCCACTACGGGAATATTCTCTATCACTATGTCTTTAGCCATTGAGTTCGTCGTGCCCCCGCTCTTGAAAACCTTTTATACTGTTCTGGATGCGATGTTTTAAATGACTATAGCTACTTCCAAATTTCTTTATCATAGATTCACGCTCTTTAGCGTCTTGGTGGGATAAATAGCATTCGTAATATATCAATTTGATTGGTAAAAACTTTCTTGTTGTAAATACTTTCGCTTCTTTATGTTCTTTAATTCTCTTTCGAATATCATTGGTAAATCCAATGTATAATTGGCTATTGCTCATTTTTAGAACATAAACATAATACATCATTTAAGGTCTTCAAGGGCGGGATGCCAGAGGATTTTTTCTATCTTGCGGGTGCCGTCGTATGTGTAGTGATGTTTGCGGGGAAATCCCGTGCCCCGAGAGTCGTTGCTTATGGCCTCTTCACCTCCGACAAAGAAACCAATGTGATTATGGGGCTCTCCGTTTCGGCCGTCTTTTTTCTCCCAAACCAGTATCGCTCCGGACCGAAGGTCCCTAACTTCATACCACCCGTGCTCGATCATGTCTTTTTCTGTTGAATCAACGGTGAGATGGATGAATTTTATCCAGCGTTTTTTGCCCAAAAACTCCAGCAACGAATTGAACGAATAGAGTATATGGGACACCATAACCGCGCAAGAGTTCCTGCCGTCTTCCAGCGAATCCTCCACCTGCCCGCCTGTCCCGCCCCAAGCCCGCCCCCTTTCTGAATGGCGGTCAGCGGAAGAGCTTGAGGCGGGGTTTTTCTCCACAAAAAAGTTGCGGAACATATGATTTTCGCCTTTTACGGAATTTTTTATCTGGGTTAAGTAGTTCTTTTTAAACAGCAGCTCCATGTTTGATATAACAACGAATAACTATTCAGCCACGATAATTTTCCCGGTCACGTAAGAAGCTAAGTGGTCGTGAAAATCCCATTCCCCTGTTTTCTCAAAAAC
>CAZFTW010000048.1:4462-5706 GCA_964521925.1 uncultured Candidatus Saccharibacteria bacterium
CCGGCCCAACGGGTTTTTTGGGGTCAAATTCGGGATACAAAGTATGTGTCGGATGCAAATCGGAAGCCGGCCAATGCCAATATTTGCTTTGGTTTACAAACTTAACCTTGGTACCAATTTTTATTTTAATTTCCGAAGGACTAAATCCTTCATCAGAAATTATAATTATCGCCTCTCCTTCTATCGCTTCCGAGTTTAAAGCCGCTGGCGAGTTTTGCGGCGACAACTTCGTCTGCCACAAAAACACTCCAACAGCCACCAAGACGGCCACCGAAATTATGAAGGTTAACTTATTCATGTGATCTTAGTTTAGCGACGCCTTAGCGCTTTCTACGGACCCCAGACAGAATGTTCTCTTTGTCTCCTGATCCAAAGCATTGCATACCAGAGCGGCTTTTTCAAACTGCCGGCCATAAGAATACTGGGTAGCGGCCACCCCAAAACAGTTCTCCTGATACTTGGCTAATACTTTGCGGCACTCGGCTATAACGGTTTCCGGACTGTCAAAGAAATCCTGGTTAAGGGCATTGCCCAGGGCACCGAAACATTCAACGTGGGACAACTCATGCTCGTCTGCAGGTTCTTCGGGATATAACTTTTTAAGGACCGCGAGAACGGATGCGGACCCTTCTTTCTTGCCTATGTCCCTTAATATCTTCAGCTGTTCTTGGCTCCAAGATTATATAACGACAATGGCTTGCTGTCAATTTAAGCACCGTCAGCACTACTCGGGTGGGAGTTTTACCGGGGTGAGGTCTCTCTCCGGACAGGGTCCGGCTTTTCGATGTTTATTGATTGAGTGGGACCGGTACAGTACTGGTCTGAAGGCATGGCATTATCCCTCACCCTTTCGGTCGCCTGGTAAATGGCATTGCTGTCAAACGTATAAACAGGGCTTTGAGCTGTCGAAGAACCGGAGCCCCCGCCTGCGGGACTGAAAGTCCAAGACCATTGCTTGTTTTTACTTTTGGGGTCAAATAGAGTTTTATCTATAAATTGGACCGGTTTATTCAAAACCGGTCTTTTCGGAAACCAAGTAAATTTATTGAACGAATTGGCATCAGGGTATGCGTGGATGGGAGTTTTCCAGCTGCTACCGCCTTTGTTTTCCTTCTCATTCTTACATCCCTCGCCGATACACACTGTGGCCTTACGCCACGGTGAAGGAATATCTAAACTGTTCCAAGTCCTTACTCGCGCGCGATAAGCGGTGTCGAACTGCATAGCTCCTTGTCCCCCAAAAT
>CAZFTW010000049.1:0-309 GCA_964521925.1 uncultured Candidatus Saccharibacteria bacterium
TCAGAAGCGAAGTTTCGCACCAAGCCCGCCCCTTTTCTGAATGGCGGTCAGCGGATAAGTTTGGTGCGGGATGAAATCTCGCAAGGCCCATGATAGTCGGACTCATCCGGCGAAAGTAGGTAGTCGCCAGTTCAATGGTTTTTTGTTTGGGAAAAGTTTAAAATATAAAGATATGGAAGCGAGGCAGAAAAAGCAGGTCATCATCGGTTCTGTTTTCGCTTTGCTTATCGCCGGGGCGGTTTACGGGCTTGTTGACCGGTTTTTTATTATCGAAGCAACGTGTTTTGACCAGATCCGGAACGGAAAAGA
>CAZFTW010000049.1:319-5702 GCA_964521925.1 uncultured Candidatus Saccharibacteria bacterium
GCAGCCGTGGACTGCCGCACTGGTGCCTGCGGCATTGTCTGTGAAGCACCGGTCAGGCCTTTGGAGGTCTCCGAAAACAGGCTGATCAGAATAGGAGCGGGTGACTACGATTTTGTTTCCAAGATATTTAATCCCAATACCAACCACGGTGCATCCCAAGTCGATTACTCAATAGGCCTGGCTGGTGCCGGAATAAAAAGAGGGACCACTTATTTGCTGCCCGGCCAGACGAAATACGTGGTGGCCACTTCTTTGCGAACTACCACCGAAATAGTTTCGGCCGGCCTCAAGGTGAATTCCGTCCAGTGGGAAAAGATAAACATGCCGGCCGGAGAAGTCGAGCTTGTTAACAGAAGGGGAGTATTCAGCCAGGACAAGACCGCATTCGAGGGAGTGATATTCAACGATTCCAATTATGACTTTGACAGCGTGGAGGTTTCGGTTATATTATTCGATTCATCCAATTCCATAGTCGGGGTGAACCGCACCGAGATAAGGACGCTGCTTGCCAGAACCGAAAGGTCATTTAAGGTCGCCTGGCCGGCTCCGCAGAATGCCGCAGTCAGGGCTGATGTCCAAATTTCAACCAATTTGTTTGAGAACTCTAATTTCATAAAAAGCTATGGCACACAGGAGAGGTTTCAAAAATTCTATTAGCGGATGGTTCCGGGATATAGACGTTCCACTTTTTGCCGCGGTAGCGGCGATTTCTTTGTTCGGAACGGTGAACATGTTCGGCATTACCGGCATGGGCACTCTTTTGACCAAGCATATTGTGTTTGTCCTGGTCGGCTTGGGCCTGATGGTCTCACTTTCCTTTGTTAACTACCGCTACCTTAAGAACTACTCTTTTCCGGTCCTGGCTCTTTACTTTCTGTCCCTGTTTTTACTCCTTCTCACCTTCTATTCGCAGTCGGTCAGAGGAGTGAATGCCTGGATCGTTTTGGGCCAGTTCACATTCGAGCCGGCCGAACTGGCCAAGCTGATGCTTATCGTATTGATGGCCAAATATTTTTCCCAGCGCCATGTCCACATAAACCAGTTCAAATTCGTTTTCATCTCGGGGATATATTTTGTTCTCCCGGTGGTTATCATGCTTGTCCAGCCGGACCTTGGTTCGGCCATTATCCTGTCCCTTATCTGGCTGGGCATGCTTCTAGCTGCCGGTATGAATAAAAGACACTTTTTCCTTATTCTCATTCTGGCGCTCGCCGTGTCTTACGGCAGCTGGCTCTCCGTTTTGAAGCCATACCAGAAAGAGCGGCTGGTTTCTTTCATAAACCCGAAAGCGGATCCGCTCGATACGGGTTACAACCTGATACAATCCCAGATAGCGATAGGGTCGGGATACTGGTTCGGCAACGGTTTGGGCAAGGGTTCCCAGGCGACCCTCGGATTTCTTCCCGAACCGCATAATGATTTCGTGTTTGCGGCGGCAGCCGAGCAGTTCGGGGTAGCGGGGGTGGGCGTGATATTGGCGGTTCTTGGTTTTATAATTTCCCGGACCCTGGCTATCGGAAGAGCGGCCGCCTCAAATTTCGGAAAATTATTTTCGGTGGGCATCGCCACATTCATACTTGCCCACGCCCTGATCGGGGCTTCGGTGAACATCGGCTTGATGCCCGTTACCGGACTGCCGTTTCCGTTCTTGAGCTATGGGGGCAGTTATCTGATATCTTTGATGGGGGGATTGGGTATTTTGCAAAGCATAAAGAGATATGGATGACCCTTAAAACCATGGAACTATTACTTTATTTCAAAAAAATAGGAGAAATTGAGGTCCGGCTTACCAAGGCGGGGAAATTGATAGATGCTCTTGACTTTTCTTTTTATGGCAATCTCGACGATTTGTTAATATCCTCTGTTGACAAAATTTTAAAAGAGAATAGAATAGAAACATTGTCTTTAAAAACCGTAAAGGTAGAGGGTAATTTCGATAAGAACAGTTCCGCCTATAAGATTGCCGTTTCCTTCGCGGAAGCATTTAAAAAGGCGCATAAATGGTAGGTTTTTAACTGGTCATAACATAGTGATTAGGACTTAGCCAATAGAGCTTAGAATCAGATTCTAATGGCTAAAAACTAATGGCTAATTACTATCAATTAAAAACCTAACAATCGCCACCAGATTGTCCCCAGATAAAATCATAAATTAGGTGATATTTTAATCCGTTCAGCACGCGGGAAGAGTGGGCGTGTGTGTTTAAGTTTCTGTCCAAGAACGTAGTGATTGGTAACAGAAAGTTACCCCGCCCTCTATGCGGATTGCGGGTCTGCTTAGAGGGCGGGGTGGCAAGTTTGTAGCTATTCGTCCCGATAATCGCTTGCGATTATCGAGGATCCTCGATAGCTTTGCTATCGGGACTTCGCTCATAGACAAACATCCCATGCGAAAAATTTTCTCCAAATTCGATATAGACAAACTGGAAGCGCCTAATTTGGTCCAGGTCCAGCTGGATTCCTACAAGTGGTTTTTGGATATCGGGCTCAAAGAACTTCTCAAAGAAGTTTCTCCCGTAGACGACTGGACCGGAAAAGAACTCGAACTCGGTTTTGTCGATTACAAGATTGATGAGCCGAAATATAAGGAGCGAACCGCCATCGAGAAAAATATCTCTTATGAGGCCCCGATGAAGGTCAGGGTCGGTCTCAAGAACAAGAGGACCGGCGCATACAAAGAACAGGAATTGTTCCTTTCCGATTTTCCCCTTATGACCGAGAGGGGCACTTTTATTATTAACGGAGTCGAGCGTGTCGTCATTTCCCAGCTTATCCGAAGCCCGGGCGTGTTCTTCTCGATGTCCCGCTCGTCCCGTTATAAGAGATTCTTTGGAGCCAAGCTTATCCCTTCCCGGGGCGCCTGGCTTGAGTTCGAGACCGAATACAACGGGGTCATTTCCTGCCGAATAGACCGAAAGAGGAAAGTAGCCGCAACCGCATTGTTGAGGGCTTTTGGCATTACCGAAGACGAAGAGATTAAAAAGATATTCGCCGATGTCGATACCGACGAGAACATGAAATACATCATGGCGACCATCCTTCAGGACCCCTCATCCAACGAGAACGAAGGACTGATAGAGCTCTACAAGAGGATAAGGCCCGGCGATCCGGCCACTCCGGACAACGCCAAACAGATGGTTCATAACCTGTTCTTCAATCCGTCCCGATACGACCTTTCAAAGGTCGGCCGTTTCAGGATGAACAAGAGGTTCGGCGAAGAACTGCATTTGGAAAAAACGGAGAACCGGGTCCTTCGCAAGGAAGATATCATTAACATTCTCAAGGAGATCATCAAGCTCAACAACAACCCGAGCGCCCAGCCCGATAATATCGACCATTTGGGGAACAGAAGGGTCAAGACACTGGGCGAGTTGCTGCAAGACCGGTTGAGGATCGCTTTTTCCCGAATGGAGAGGATCATCAAGGACAGGATGAGCACTTCCGATGTCGCGACTGTTCTGCCTTCCCAGCTCATCAATTCAAGGCCTTTCGTTGCGGCCCTGAAAGAGTTCTTCGCTTCCGGCCAGCTATCCCAATTTATGGACCAATCCAATCCCTTATCGGAGTTGGAGCATAAGAGGAGATTGTCGGCCCTTGGTCCGGGAGGACTGACAAGGGAGAGGGCAAGTTTCGAAGTTCGCGACGTTCATCCTTCCCACTACGGAAGAATTTGTCCCATCGGTACCCCGGAAGGCCCCAATATCGGTCTGGTTGGCCAGTTATCTTTGTATGCCAAAATTTCAGACCTCGGTTTCATCCTCACTCCATATAGAAAAGTAACCAAAGGCAAAGTCACCGACGAATTCAAATACATGGACGCGGTGGAAGAGGAGAGATACATCATTGCTTCCGCCGGAGCCGAAGTTGACGCTAACGGCAAGCTTGTTGGCAATAAAGTGGTTGCCCGTCTGCACGGCGAGCCGGGAACCGCCGAGCCGGATGAGATCGACTGGATGGACGTTTCTCCGAGACAGCAGTTTTCAGTGGCTACTTCCCTGATCCCATTCCTTGAACATGATGATGCTAATCGCGCGCTGATGGGTTCGAACATGCAAAGACAGGCCGTTCCTTTGCTTCAACCGGAGTCGCCCTATGTCGGAACCGGTCTTGAAGCCAAGATCGCAAAAGATTCTGGTGTGGTTGTACTTGCACCGGAAAACGGCTCTATAAAGGAAGTAGATGCTTCCCATATAATCTTGGAATCTGATAAAGGCAAGAAATATGAATTCAAACTTTTGAAATTCGCAAAGTCCAACGCGTTCACCTGTTTGAACCAGAGGGCTCTGGTCAAGAAGGGGGATAAGGTCAAAAAGGGCCAGGCTCTTGCCGACGGTCCTTCGACGCAGGACGGCGAACTGGCTCTCGGGAAAAACCTGGTCGTTGCTTATATGTCTTTCGAGGGCGCCAATTTTGAAGATGCCATCGTTCTTTCCGAACGTCTTGTCAGGGAGGATGTTTTTTCATCCATCCACATAGAGGATTATTCGACCGATGTCCGAGAAACAAAGCTCGGGCCGGAAGTCACCACTTATGACATTCCGAACGTCGCGATGGAGCGCCTGAATGACCTTGATCCCGACGGAGTCGTCAGGGTCGGAGCAGAAGTCCGTTCCCAGGATATTTTGGTGGGCAAAATATCTCCGAAAGGCGAATCCGACCTGACCGCCGAAGAAAGATTGTTGAGAGCCATCTTCGGCGAGAAATCACGCGACGTCAAAGACACGTCTTTGAGATTGGATTACGGCAAGCAGGGCCGTGTCGTCGGGGTCAAGACCTTTTCAAGGGACGAAGGCGACAAGCTCGATGTCGGTGTCATCAAAAAGATACAGGTTTCGGTCGCCCAGTTAAGAAAGATCCAGGTTGGAGACAAGCTGGCCGGAAGGCATGGAAACAAGGGTGTCGTATCGGTCATATTGCCGGAAGAGGATATGCCGTTCCTGGAAGACGGCACACCGGTGGATATCGTTTTGAGCCCCTTGGGTATCATCTCCCGTATGAACATCGGACAGGTTCTGGAGTCCCATCTGGGTATTGCGGCCAGGAAGCTCGGTTATAAAGCCGCTACCCCGGCTATGGCCGGCCCGACCGAAGACGACATTATGGAAGAACTGAAAAAGGCCGGATATCCGACCGACGGAAAGATGCAGCTCTATGACGGGAAAACGGGATTGCCCTATGACCAAAAATGCCATGTCGGGATAACGTATTTCTTGAAACTGATCCACATGGTCGAGGACAAGATGCACATGCGCTCCATCGGGCCCTACTCGCTCATCACCCAGCAGCCGCTGGGAGGAAAAGCCCAGTTCGGAGGCCAGAGGTTCGGAGAAATGGAAGTGTGGGCTCTGGAAGGATACGGGGCCGCCCACACCCTGCAAGAAATG
>CAZFTW010000050.1:0-5550 GCA_964521925.1 uncultured Candidatus Saccharibacteria bacterium
AAGTCGGAGCGGGTATCTATAACTATGCCGGTCCGGAGATAGGCGTGGCATCAACCAAGGCCTTTGTGTCCCAACTTTCCGTCCTGGCCCTCATTTCTCTGTTCTTGGGGAGACAGAGAGGCATGTCCGTGGCCACCGGAAGAAAGATGGCCGAAGAGCTTCTCGAACTGCCGTCTAAAATGGAAAAAATATTGAAAGCCAGTCCTCAAATAAAAAAGTTGGCCAGGAAATATTATAAGCATGATAACTTTTTGTATCTTGGCAGAAAATTCAGCTATCCGGTGGCTTTGGAGGGCGCACTGAAGCTCAAAGAAATATCTTATATCCACGCCGAAGGATATGGAGCGGGAGAGATGAAACACGGGCCGATCGCTTTGATCGATAAAAATATGCCTGTCGTCGTGATCGCTCCTTCAGACAGCGTCTACGACAAGGTGTTCAGCAACATTCAGGAGATAAAAGCGAGGCGCGGCCGCGTGATAGCTATAGCCACCGAGGGCAATAAAGATATTGCTTCCGTGGCCGATGACGTCATCTATATTCCAAAGACGCTTGAGATGCTCACACCAATATTATCTTCTGTTCCTCTACACCTCTTTGCCTACTATGTGGGTGTTATGCGAGGACATGACGTCGATAAGCCCCGCAACCTTGCTAAATCGGTTACTGTGGAATAGCGTAAGCTGGAATATGAAAATAATTCAGGTCGATCTTAATCGGGACTACTCCGATGCGATACAGGAAGCCGTGGAAGTTTTGAGTGGCGGTGGTGTTGTAGTATATCCGACCGATACTCTCTACGGCCTTGGAGCCAATGCTCTTGACCCCGAAGCGGTCGAAAGAGTATTCAAAATAAAGGGCAGGGAACTGTCCAAGCCTCTGCCGATCATAGTTAAGAATATCGTCTGGGTTGATGAGCTGGCCCATGTAAGTCCCCGCGGTGTCCAGGTCCTTAAAAAGGCCTGGCCAGGAAAGTTCACCGCGGTTCTGCCCAAGAAGAACATCATTCCCGATATCGTTGATGCCGGGCAGGGAACCATAGGGATAAGGATTCCCGACTTTCCTTTTACGGACAAGCTTCTCGGCAAGTTCGGATATCCTTTGACGGCCACGTCGGCCAATGTTTCCGGCCGCGAGCCGACGAACAATATAAATAAGATAATCGAGATGTTTTCTAAAAGAGCGGTCCAACCCGACTTAGTAATTGATGCCGGCGTGTTGCCTTCGTCCGAGCCGTCGATAATTGTTGACCTGACCACTTCGAAGCCGAAAGTTTTGAGAATAAGCCCCACCAGTCCCGAAAAGTTAATAAAACTTCTTGACCCCGCCCTTGGAAACAGGAGATCAAAGCAGTGATTTGTGCTAAACAACAGCCTGTTTACAAGGGCGGGGTTGAAATTACGAACTCCTGATATAATAATTTTTATATGAGAGACGTAACACTTTGTTTTTTAGTTAAAGACAATGAGATCTTATTAGCTATCAAGAAACGAAGCTTGAGCGGTTTTGGTGCGGCTATAGGCAAATGGAACGGAGTCGGCGGCAAAGTCGATGAAGGAGAGAGCATAAGGACGGCGGCTATAAGAGAATTGAAGGAGGAGATCGGAGTTTCGGTAAAAGAAAGTGAGCTTGAGGGGGTTGGCAATATAAGGTTTAATTTTAAGGATAAACCCGAATGGGACCAGCATGTCCACATTTTTACAGCGCGAAGATGGGAAGGCGAACCGCAGGAATCGGAAGAAATGATGCCCCGGTGGTATAAGCACAGCGAAATCCCTTTTGAATTAATGTGGGCTGACGACAAATACTGGCTGCCGATGGTCCTGGCCGGAAAGAAAGTGGAAGGCAGGTTCAGCTTCGTAAATGAAGGGGCGAATATAAATGACTTCGATATTAGAGAAATTTAATGTAGGCGGATTCAGATGGCTCAACGATTTGGCTGCGCATTGGGCGTGGCTTGACTGGTTTATGATATTTGCCGCCGACAAGATGGGCTATCTGCTTATCTTATTTGTGCTGATAATTTTTTGGAAAAAAGATCATTTTAAAAGAGCCGTCCTTGTTTCTCTGGGTTCGGCAATTGTGGCCAGGCTCGTGTTTGTAGCCATATTCAGGTATTTGGTTTATTCTCCACGCCCATTTATGATCCTTGAACGGGTAAATATACTCATGAACCACCAATTAGAATCCTCATTTCCTTCCGGCCACGCTTCCTTTTACTTTGCTTTGGCTACCGGGGCCTACTTTTATAATAAAAAGGCCGGGCGCATCCTCCTGGTTTTAGCTGGGCTGATGGGATTGGCCCGGATTTTCGTAAGCATCCACTGGCCGCTGGATATTCTGGCCGGCGCGGTTCTGGGCTGGGCTACCGCGCTGATGATAAATAAAGTTTCAGGGCGTTTTCTAAAAAAGAAGCAATAACGAGCGGACCCATTCCGCCCGGAACAGGCGTGATAAGCGACGACTTCGGAGCGACGGAATCGAAATCAACATCGCCGACAATTTTAATTTTTTCCCGATTTGCTTCGCGCAAAGCGCGATTAGCAAATCGAGGATCCTCGGTTTTTCTCAAATCTTTTAGATTCGGAAAAATCTGGACAAACCCGAAGTCCACCACAACGGCGCCGTCTTTTACCATGTCTCCTGTGATGAGGCTCGGTTTTCCTACGCCGGACACGACTATATCGGCTTGAAGGCATAACTCCTTGGGGTTTTCAGTGTTTTCATCAATTCTGAAAACTCTGGCACCCATGTTTTCTAACCAGTTAGATATTGGTCCTCCTACCAAGATACTCTGGCCGAAAACAGCCGCAGTTTTGCCTTTCGGTTCTACTTCATATTCTTCAAATAGTGTTTTTAAAGCGCCGACTGCAGGCGGAGGAAGCGCCGAGCCGTTAAGAACATCGATATCCTTTTCTTGTGGTATCAACTTCAATAGCCCCACGCGATCATAGTCGGTAGGCAGAGGAAGTTCGACTATTATTCCCGTCACATTTTTGTCTCCCGCCAGTTCTTTGAGCTTGCTTGCTATTGCGTCCTCGGAGGCGAGGTGATAAATATCCATGTTTATACCAACCGACTCGGCGGCTTTCTTTTTCATCTCAACAAAGCGCCCGATGGCCATGTTATTCCCGGCCCAGACGGCGGCAATAGAAATACGCCGACAGAGTTCCCCAGGAGTGGGCGATGCCCCGCTCCGAGAACCTTTGAGGTCGGTTTGTATTCTGTCTAAAACCCTTTTGGCTATCGCTTTGCCGTCGACAACAATCATATCGCGCGGTTATATTAAGGAGTAGCTTTTTCTTTGCCAATTTTGTCCGAGAGTTAATGCTTTTTCCGCTATCCTCCTTTTTCTCATTAGACAGGGGAGGTCTTTATTGTAATATAGCCATTTTAAAATTGACATTGACTCATAACGAGCGATTTTAATACACCAAATTGTTGCCCTGTTTTTATCTTTAGGAACTCGTTTTATTAAGGCGCCGCTTATTCCAGTCAGAGCAGTTAATTTATGTCTCACCCATTGTATGTGTTTTTCACTTGCGGACAAAAAGTACAGATAAGTTCTTGGGTTGTTATATTGTCTTCCGCGATAGAAATTATAGTGATCGTTATAAAGAATAATCGATCCATCTCCATCCAAATGACCTCGAAGAAAATCCCGGAAGTATTTGTCAGGGATTTTTATTTTTCCAATTGTTAAACTTTTAGCTGGCTTGATGCCAATCCCGTTTAACCAACGGTAAAGCTGGACGCTTCCGAACGAAATGCGGTAACAGTTACGAACCCTTTCTTTACTTATTTTGTTTTTAAGACAAAGATAAGTTTTGAATGTTTCCAGTAATTGTCTGTCTGCGGACTTGACCGTTAGATGGCGCCCATCGGAGGATAAATTTCCGTCAGTAGCAATAAGCCCAACCGCATATGCTAATTGAGGGGTCCAGGGGTAATCTATGTCAGGAAGTTTTGGTTTGGGCATTTGTGCCGCTGGTCGGAGTCGAACCGACATGAGGTTGCCCTCGCATCGTCTTGAGCGATGTGTGTTTGCCAATTTCACCACAGCGGCAATACCGTAATATTATATCATTTTTAGCATTGATTTTCAACCGAAGAGTGGTATGATTTTTTATATGGCTCGCGTCATCAGCATCTGTAACCAGAAAGGCGGAGTGGGCAAGACCACCACCTCGGTTAACCTCGGAGCATATCTGGCCGCTCTTGGGAAGTACGTTCTTTTGGTTGATCTGGATTCCCAAGCCAATGCCACCGTTGGTTTAGGTGTCCATGTCGCCGATAATGGCTCAAATGTTTATCACTCTTTGGTCAGTGACTTGAATCCCCAGCTTTCGATAAAGAAAACTTCCCTCTTCGGTTTTGATATTCTGCCGGCCGCCCAAAGTTTGGCCGGTGCGACCGTTGAATTGGTCTCGATGGAAGAAAGGGAGCTGCGCCTGAAAAAGGTTCTGAATCCCATCAGGCATAATTACGATTATATTCTCATTGACTGCCCTCCTTCGCTGGGCTTACTGACCGTAAACGCTCTGGCCGCATCCGAAAGGGTCATTATTCCTGTTCAGTGCGAATACTTTGCCCTTGAAGGATTGAGCCAGCTTGTAAAAACAGTGGAACTGGTTCGCGGCGGCCTCAATCCGGATTTGCAAGTGCTCGGCGTGTTGCTTACAATGTATGACAGGAGGAATCAGTTATCGAATCAGGTGTTGAACGAGGTCAGCAAAAATTTTCCGGGCAGGGTCTTCGACGCCGTGATACCGAGAACTGTGTCACTGGCCGAATCGCCGAGCTTCGGCAAGACCATTCTCCAGTTTGACCCGGACTCGAAAGCGGCGAGAGCGTACCGCCAGCTGGCGGAGGAAGTGATCAGATTAACACCATAAAATGAATCCCGTTAGAAGTCGCCCTAACGGGTTAAACGAATGAAATATCGAATAAATAACAATAGTCGTTCTGCGCACAAACCGATCGTTCCCGGACTACGCAGTAGCGACTTCTAACGGGATGAAAAAACTATTCGGACTGGGAAAAGGGCTGGGCTCGCTGATACCAACCGCGGCGGAAACAAACCAGCAGGCGTCTCAAAAAGAAAATGTTTTTTACGTCGAGGTAAACAGGATAAAACCCAACCCCAACCAGCCCCGGAGGGATTTTGAAGAAGAAGGACTGAAGGAACTCGCCAAGTCTATCAGGAAGCATGGAGTTCTCCAGCCGTTGCTGGTATCGAAAGTAGAGAGCGAAAGCCCAAAAGGATTGGACGTTTATTATCACCTGATTGCAGGAGAAAGGCGCTTAAGGGCCTCGCAGATGGCGGGGTTGCCCCAGGTGCCGGTCATTATCCGCGACGACATGGACGAGGAGAAAGACCGCCTCGAGATCGCTTTGGTTGAGAACCTCCAGAGAAAGGACTTAAATTCCGTTGAAGAAGCGGAGGCCTACGAGCATCTTTCCAAAGAATTCGGACTGACCCAGAAAGAGATAGCCGAAAAAGTGGCGAAGTCCAGAGAATATGTCGCCAACGCGGTCAGAGTATTGAAT
>CAZFTW010000051.1:0-5494 GCA_964521925.1 uncultured Candidatus Saccharibacteria bacterium
CCGAAGCCTGGGAACGGTTCCTGGCGAACGTGCCCGAGAACCGGCGCGATGACATTCTCGGATACTTTTACGAGAGGATGTCTACCGGCTCTACGGAAGAGAAGCAGCGCTTCGCCTTCGAGATGTCCCGATTCGAAGAGAACCTTCTCCATCTCGAACCTGTTTCACAGGAAGAAGTCGACAAGGAAACCGGCAAGGCCCATTTCGAATCCACAGGGCTTCTGGAAACCTATTACTTCGTGAACAACTGTTTCATGGAGGAGGGGTTTATTCTCAACAACGTCACGAGAATTCCCAAAGTTCCTATCTCAATCGTTCAGGGACAGTACGACATGGTGTGTCCGCCGCAATATGCCTATCGGCTGCGCCGGGCATTGGAAAATACCGGACATGAAGTGGCCTGGAACCTGGTCATCGCCGGACACTCCAAAAGCGACACCGCTCTTCGGTCAAAGCTGATCGAAGAGACCAACCACATCCACACGTTACTGGCACAGACCCCTTAAGGGGTCTTTTAATTTCTCTTTTTTTATAAATAAGTTTTATAACCAAAGATACGGGAATGCTTAAAAGCCCTATCCATCCGAAAAGGTTGGCCATAAACCTAAAAGCACCTCCGGTAATTACAGACAGAACGACAAAAATAACCCAACCGACCAAACCGACAAGAGAAAAAGCCACACCCCAGAGCGGCCAGTAGAATATTCTTTTCATTAAATTATTTTTGATATACGATCTTCCCCTTCTCGAATATGTGGAACGAATCGTTCTCTTCTGAAACAGTAAAGACCGTAGTGCCCTTGAATATATATGAAGCGGTAATGGCCGAGAGGTGGCGGGAATGGACCTTGCCCCTGAAACCGAACTGCTCGGAAAGGTCTTTGAATTTTCCGGGATTGAGCTTATCGGCTATCATTCTCGGCCTCAAGCCCTCGATGATGATGCCGGAATGGACAATATTGCCTTTTGCGTCGACAAGAATAGCGCCGTCAAAGTTCACTGTTGTCTCAATATCGTGTTTATGGCTTCTATAATGCTTCAGGAGATTCTGATGATGTTTTTTATAAATATCCTGCTTCGTGTCCGGCATATCAATATATTTATTCCACTTATTCTGCCAGCCAAGAATAACGAAAAGACCGAAACCTCTTTTGCGGTTCATCAGCTGAAGAATTATTTTGGATGTTTTGAGCCTTAATTTTTCAGGAAACCTTATTTTTGAGCTCTTAAACACGACTTTCAGTTCCTTCAGTATTTTTTGCACTTCTAATTTCCTGGCCGGCTTTAACTTTTCGACATATTTCGTCAAAAGCCAGGAGCTGGATTGGACTTTACCGCCACGGCCGACGTTGAAAATAAGTTTACATCCCACCTTGCGGCAGGCCTCGGTTTCAAGAATATCCTTTTCCGCTTTTCTGTCTCCGCCGTTAGCAAAAATATCGGGTTTTATCTTAAGGATCTCTTTTGAAACACTCATATCTTTGGGGTTGTAGGGGTGGCGGGTAATAACCACTTCATCAACACCCTCAATTGACTTCAGTATCTCTCTGCGTTCGTTCTGACGCATAAAAATATGGGTTTTCTTTTTCTTGAGCCAATTGTCGTTGTTTAAAATTATGATGAGTTTGTCGCCGAGTTTCTTGGCCGCTCGTATTAATCTAATATGCCCAATATGAATTGGGTCCATCCCTCCACTTACTGCTACAACAATTTGTTTTTGCCTTTTATTTCCCATGGACGCGCCTATGCATAATATTAACTTTTTTAATGAAAAAGCTCCATTCACTGGAGCGTTGCTTTCTCTTGGGACGCCTTGACCAGACGCTTGAGAACTTTGAAGAAACTCTTCGGCTCTTTATCTTCGACGTCAACCTCATTCGCGATGACGATTGTCTTTTTCATCTTCATTATTTCGACGAACATGAAGAGCCCACCCGTGTCGAACAACGAACCGACGCTGGTTTTTACGTACCAGACATGAACTTCATCGGCTTCGAACATCTTGGAAAAGTTCGTCACACAGATATTCCAGCCCCCGGTTGGGTCGTTTTGGTGGGTATCCCTTGATGGCCAATGAACTATGTATTCGTGCGTCTCCAGGTCCCTGACGTATGCTTCCACCAGAGCCATCACGGCAGGATCCGCGTTCCTGACCGGAGAGATAAGGAATACTTTCTTTTTCTTCAACGCCTCTGGTTTCAATGTCTCCCTCCCCTTTTGACACTTTCTGAAATCTTAATTTAATCGGTTGTTTTAAGCAAATGCGCTCCTCATACCCCGTGACACCTTTGTTACTTCTTGAAATTTGCTAAATACCACTGGGCTAATTTGTCCTTATTTTAAGCCATTTTTTCGGCTATTGACAAATTCTGGTAGATTTGCTATACTTATTGTTGTAAGCTGGTGCAGGCGGTGGATAGCTATAAGCCAGTGCTGGACCAACCCCATAGCGCTGCCACCTAAATGCATTTACCCAAACGGGAGCTTACACGGCACCAAGAGAGTGGGTCTCTGGGTGCTTTTTCTTTCTCCCTATTTCCCATGGCACTTTTTATATTTCTTTTTTGACCCACACCAACAAGGGTCATTTCTTCCTATTTTGGGTTCGCCGCCGGGGTTTGATTGGCGATGGGCGGGTTCATTAACCACTTCCTGATGCTTGTGTGAGTCCCCGGTGATATCAGGACGCGATTCTTGAATATTTTTAGGTTGGGGAGGTCTTGGGCCGAATTCCGCTTTGAATATCAGGTTGGCCGTTTGCGCTTTGATGGACACCATCAACTGCTGGAACATGTGCTGGCCCTCGACCTTATATTCAACCAAGGGGTCTCTTTGGCCGTATGCGCGCAAACGCACGGAATCACGGAGATATTCCATCGCTTCGATGTGATCCATCCATAGCTCGTCTATCACGCGCATCAGAACGACTTTCTCAAGTTGCCTCATCATGTCCGGCCCGATCTCTTGTTCCTTCTTTTCATACTGCTCCGCCGCGTTTTCAATATATGGAGCTATCCATTCAAGAACCAGGTCCTTATTGTTATCGGAAAACAATATCTGCTTTCTGAACCTATAGACAGCGTCGCGGTGTTTGTTCATTACGTCGTCGTATTCAAGAACATATTTGCGGATATCGAAGTTGTGCCCCTCGATGCGGGACTGGGCCTGCTCGATAGCGCTTGAAACAAACCTATTCTCGATGACATCGTCTTCACCCACACCCAGACGATCCATTAAATTTTTCAGCCGGTCGCCGCCGAATACCCTGACCAGGTCATCTTCCATCGAAACATAGAAATTCGAAGAGCCCGGGTCGCCCTGTCTTCCGGCACGGCCACGGAGCTGGTCGTCTATTCGCCTGGCTTCGTGCCTCTCGGTGCCGATAACATGAAGACCTCCGGCTTCTCCGGCTTTTAATTTTAAGTCCCCTTCCGGAGGATTGCCACCGAGAATTATATCCACGCCTCTTCCGGCCATGTTGGTGGCGACGGTAACGGCTCCCGGCCTTCCGGCCTGGGCGATGAACTCGGCTTCTCTTTCGTGGTTCTTGGCGTTCAGGACATTATGAGGTATGCCTTCGCGCTCGAGCAGAGCGGAAAGAAGTTCGTTCCTTTGGATGGAAACCGTGCCGATAAGGACCGGCTGACCTTTCTGGTGCCTTTCTTTGACCTCGCGGGCGATCGCCCTGAATTTACCCTCCTGGGTTTTATATATCCTGTCCGGCGTATCTTTCCTGGCCATGGGCTTATTGGTAGGAATGGTGATAACGTCCAATGTATATACCTTATGGAATTCCTCGGCCGAGCTCCTGGCGGTTCCGGTCATGCCCGCGAGTTTACCGTACATCCTGAAATAGTTCTGAAAAGTGATGGTCGCCAGAGTCCGTGATTCCTTCTGAACCTTCACGCCTTCCTTGGCTTCCACCGCCTGGTGCAAACCCTCGGACCATCTTCTGCCGGGCATGAGTCGTCCGGTGAACTCGTCCACAATCACGACCTCGCCGTCTTTGACGACATAGTCCCGGTCGCGCTTAAAAAGCACGTGGGCTTTCAACGCCTGCTCAAGGTGGTGGACATGCCTGACGCCACCTTCGGCGTAGATATTTTCCATACCAAGCACCTTCTCGACTTTCTCTATTCCGCTGTCGGTAATGGAGACCGCCTTGAGCTTTTCGTCAGTCGTATAGTCCTGGCCTTCCACAAGCCGCGGCACAACACGGGAAAAAGTTTCATAAAGTTTGCCCGAATCCTCGTCGGGCGCGGAAATGATAAGAGGCGTTCTCGCTTCGTCTATTAAAATTGAATCAACCTCGTCAATAATCGCGAAAGCATGGCTTTCGCGATCGCCGATTAACGCAGATTGATACGCAGATTTACGCTGATCATTTCCGCGTTGATCCGCGTTCGACCGCATAGCGGTTGGCATCTGCGTTGATCCACGGACTTGAGCCATCTGGCTCAAGTCATAGGCCATATTGTCCCGAAGATAATCGAATCCGTATTCGTTGTTCGTGCCGTAAGTAATATCGGCCTGATACGCTTCGCGCCGGGTAACCGGACGCAGGAATTCGTGAACAATATGGAAAGACCCTGTCGTATCTCTTATTTCGTCGAGTTTTTTATTTTGGTCATTTGAATTTGGGGTTTGTTTAGAAATTAGAAATTTGGATTTAGAAATTTCACCTTTTTGGTCTTGTTTATTTGTATGCTCTGGATCATAAATATAACTACTATCGTGATTTATACATCCAACTTTTAATCCAAGAAGGTTGTAGATCTGCCCCATCCAAACCGAATCACGGCGGGAAAGATAATCGTTGACCGTAACGACATGGGCCCCTTTGCCGCTTAAAGCATTCAGGTATGTCGGCAGTGTCGCAACAAGCGTCTTGCCCTCTCCCGTCTTCATCTCGGCTATTTTGCCGCGATGAAGAACGATTCCGCCCATCAGCTGAACGTCGAAATGCCTCTGGCCGAGCATGCGCCGGGCCGCCTCACGCACGGCGGCAAACGCTTCCGGCAGGATAGTATCTAGCGAATAGCCATTAGCCAATAGTTTTTTGAATTCCGAGGATTTGTTCTTTAGCTCGGTATCCGAAAGTTTCTCGAAAGAACTTTCGAGTGAATTTATCTCGTCTACGATCGGTTTGAGCGACTTGATATATCTGGCATTCGCATCGCCGAATATACTTGAGAATATTGACATGACCGGCTTATTCTATCACTTTTGGGGCTGCCTTGCCAGGTCGATTCTTTTCTCCTTGAACTTCCTTATCTGCTCCTGAAGCTCGTCTTTTACGTCAACGATCGCGTTGCGCAAGTCCTCATGCTCACAACTTGCCCTCAATAGAACTCCGCCCATGCTGAGATTCACTTCCGCCCGAAAAACACGGCCGGAATTATGATGGCGGGACGGTTTGCCTATCTCCACCTTGGCCGTGCTTTTGTCGTTGCCAATGACCTTGTCGAGACCGCCTATTTTTTCTTGAACGAAA
>CAZFTW010000052.1:0-4008 GCA_964521925.1 uncultured Candidatus Saccharibacteria bacterium
GAAACTGCCCCGCGAGTTGTAAATCCAATTCCCGAAAAAACGAAGCTTTTGCTACTTATTCCAAAAAGGTCGTATGACGAAAGTGCTTATTTCGACCGTTTTGCCACATCCACGTGCAGGTTATAAAAAAGCCCCGCGCGTTATATGTGCAGGGCTTTAAAAACCGTGGCTTGGCGCACCTTCACCCATTCTGGCGCGGAAACAGATGTCCAAAAGGACATCCTATTCCATAATGAGTGAAAGGGAGGCCTCGGCTAAAGGCCTAAACTCAAAAAACTATATATAGTATAAACGATAATTAGTATTTTGTCAAGAGCGCTAAAAATTCGAAAAATAGGGCCGAAATAATAACCTCGCCCACCGAGCACCTCTCCGTTCTTGAGCCGGTTGAGGATCTTAAGCGTCAGAGCAATAAAGTTATTTATGCGAAGGTGGATAAAAACGGCCTTGTTGACGTCGAAGATATTGTTTCGAAGATATCCGATAAAACGCTTCTTATCTCTATCATGTACGCGAACAACGAGATAGGCGCCATAGGGCCTATCGTTAAGCTGGGCAAACTTATCAAAGAATTAAGAAAGGGCGGCAAGTATCCTTTGTTCCACGTGGACGCATGCCAGGCCGCCGGATATCTTGATATGAACGTGAACCGTCTGGGCGCAGACCTGCTCACTTTCAACGGCTCTAAAATAAACGGCCCGCGTGGGGCGGCGGTTCTTTATATCAGAAAAGGAACGTCGATGGGTGCGTACATCAGAGGAGGGGGACAGGAACGGGGCTTGAGAGCGGGAACAGAAAACTTACCGGCAATTCTTGGATTGGTTAAGGCGATTGGATTGATAGATAAAAAAGAGGGAGAAAGATTAAGCATTCTCCGCGATTATTTTTTTGCCCGGGTAAAGGAGAAAATGCCTGATGTCAGAATGAACGGGACCACGGGGAAAGACCGGCTCCCCAATAATATCAATATCTCGATTCCAGGGTTGGACAGCGAAGACCTGCTTCTGGAATTGGACAAATACGGCATCTCGGCCGGGAGTGGTTCCGCCTGTACCGCCCGTTCGGTGGAACCGTCACATGTATTGAAAGCCATCGGTGTTGAGAAGAGATATCTTTCCGGCGCGCTGCGGTTCTCGATAGGGCGGGAAACCAAGAAAAAGGATTTGGAATATGTTTTAAAAGTATTGCCGAAGATAGTCGAGGACCTAAAAAAGCGTTACAGAAAGTAATTGAAAAAACCTCAATTTATGGTAAAATATATGGAATTGCCCCTGTAGTGAAATGGATATCACGCGACGCTTCGGACGTCGAATTCCGGGTTCGAGCCCTGGCGGGGGCACAGCAGAGTTATTAACAATTTAATATTGAACCCATCCCTTATAGGTGATATACTTGGAGGTACATGAAGCCACATATTACATTAAAGAATAAAGCTGTTGAATTAAGGAAGAAGGGCTTGAGTTATAATGAAATTCATAAGAAAATTGGTGTTTCTAAAAGTTCCCTTAGCTTGTGGCTTAAAGATATTCCCCTGAGTCTTGAACACAAAAAAAGACTTTATACGAAGCAAATCGAAATTCTAGCCAGAGGCCCCAACAGTCAAAAGGAGCGAAGGATTAAAGAAATAGAAAGTATTATAAAAGAGGCCAAGAGTGAAATTAAGCTACCAATATCATTAGAAACCTTAAGATTAATGGGTGCTATGCTTTACTGGGCTGAAGGTCGCAAGATGAAAGGGATGATGGAATTAACAAATTCAGATCCACTTCTTATATTATTTTTTGTAAGTTGGTTAGGTAAAATATTCAATATTTATGCTCAGGATTTAAAAATGAGACTTAATATTTATCCGCAGCAAGACGAGGGAGATTTAAAAAAATTCTGGTCGGAGCTTACAGGTATTCCAATAAGTAATTTCGGGAAAAGCTTTGTTAAGCCATCGAATAAATTTTATAAGAAAAACACGCTTTACTATGGCACTGCTAGGATAGAAGTTCCTAAGAGCGTAGATAAAAAACACAAAATCCACGGATGGATAAATAAAGCGCTTCAAGATATGCATCCGAGGGCTGATCTTATAGAGAGAAAATGGACTTCTTTGAAAGAAGCGAAGCGGCCAGTAAATATTTGATATATGCGCCCATAGCTCAATTGGTAGAGCAGGGGACTCTTAATCCCAAGGTTCCAGGTCCGATCCCTGGTGGGCGCACAAAATAAAAAGGCCTCGGAAGGCCTATCGGGAACTAGGAATTTTTAGGAACTTGGCACGCCTATAGCCAGCCGTACGACAATATAAATCTATAACAACTCGTTCGAGAGTTTCCATCGTTTCTCTATAGAGTTCTTTGTAAGATGGTGCGTGTTTATGCTCATGTTTTGACAACCCACTTCTCCATGAGCTGATAGTCCTGCGTACGGCAGTTTTATTTATATCAATAACCCGGCAGGTTCCGCACATAAAATAGGGCACATCCAGTGTCCGTGCAGAATAATTTCTTATTCCTATCATCCACGCGGGACTTACCCCCTTATTACATTTTGGACAAAGGAGAGCGTGCTCTTCTTTTGGCAAAGAACCCCCCGATAATTATGGTGACTCTGCTGATAAATATAACAGGTCCGGACTAATTCAAGAATACTGCACCATAAATCAAAAAGCCCCTCACGGGGCTTTTTGATTTAGATGACTTCAATCTCTATTTTTTTGATACCGAACTCCCGAGCGTCTTCGATGGAGTCATGATGGACGTCGATACGGTTTATGAATCTCGCGTTCATCGTGTCCTCGATATAGAAGACCTGGTCACCGTAGAGGGACGGCAATCTGACCTGCCTGTGGTAGCCCAGAGAGCGAACCAGGTCTCTCGATACGGCTATGATGTTCTGGGTCTTATCGCAGACGTTATATCCGGTCGAGGTGATACAAGGAGTATCATCTGTCTGCCACGGAGTGGACGAGTAGGCGGTCGCGGTCACCCAGAGCTTTTTCTTAACTTCGATCTTGGTTTCCTTGACCGGAGCAGCGGGCTTGGTTTCGGGTTCCGCGACAACGTCGGTTTCCGTATCGGCAGTGTCTTTGTGCGTATCCACGATATGGTCAACCGCTTTGGAAACGGCGTTCATATATGTGTTCGCGTAGGCGGAGTTGTTGGGGAGCACCATCGCTGACAAAAGGACTACAGAGATCCCTAATCGGCTAAAGCACGATTGGGAACCCACTCCGAGCCCTGACAAAGCTAATTTATTTAACATTGTTTTGGAACCCGGAAGGCGTGTTATATGGGCTTCTCGGCCTGCCCGTAGGGCAACAAAAAATGGCCTACCAAGCCACATATCACGTTCTCCAGGTTGTATAGTAAGTATATCAAAATGGGGTCAAAAAGTCAACCCCTAAAAAGGCCATAAAACCTTAAGCATTTTGACCCCCCTTTTGGCCGAAACAATGAGGAAGAACAGCCCCATCACCATCAGGAATCCGTCGTAGCTCCAGCGGGTAAGGTCGTCGTCCCGGAGGTTGAGCCAAAGGCCGTATTCGTCGAATGCCAGGCCCAGCCCAAAACCGTGTAAAAGAGAGATAAGATACTTGGCTCGGGGTCCTCCGAAGATCAGAGCCAAATATCCTGAAGCGGCCAGGATAAAGATGCCGTAAGCGAAGTGGTGGACGTGGCCCACCGAAAGGCCTATCAGGTAGAAATCCGGGGCAAGCCGGTTCAGTATCCTTGAAACGGCGAAAGTCAGGACAAATGCGAAAGCCATTGGAAAGACCAGGTAAAAATAAAGACCGGCCTCACTTTTGTGGACTTTTTCGATGATTACGTTCTTTCTTGTGACCTTTGAGAAGATTCCGAACATTGGAGCGGGTAGTGGGAGTCGGACCCACACTTAGTCCTTGGCAAGGACTCGTCATACCGCTAGACCATACCCGCAATTGTAACATTTTACCATTTCTGAGCTATTTTTCAAGAGAAAGCGCGTGAGATCGAAGGTGGTCCTGATAAAGCTCAAGCC
>CAZFTW010000052.1:4018-5320 GCA_964521925.1 uncultured Candidatus Saccharibacteria bacterium
TTTTAACATTCGCTCTTTCAGAGCCCGACTATTTACAAAAACAGTACACACACCATAAGACAAACGCCTACTCGGATGCCTACCTTTAATGTATATAGATTTTTTAAAACTATCTGCCGGTACCCCGGTAGCTTTACTCCAGAAGCTTTTCTGAATGGGGTCTATTAGGCCTGGATAAAGTAGAAGCCAGGCGCCTACTTTATCGGGGGAGATCTTAAGAAGTTTTGTAAGAAAAAGATAAAATATTCTGACCATTTCGGGTTCACTGTTGGTTAATCTAACAGCAGAATATTTTTGCTGCTTTTCTCCTTCTCCCCAATAGAGCATTATACCCGCCAAAAAAAGAGGAATATTTTTGTAGGTCTCGAATTCTAGAATTGCGGCATTCCTATATTCCTCGTGCTTAAGTTTCCAGCGCTCTCTGTTGGCCCTTACCATAAGTTCCAATGCTTTCGGATTAGACAAAGACACATCCCTCGATAGGCGATCTCTGATCTGTTGAGACCACGATTCGTTTTTAAACCAAGAGGCGAGTGTGCCGACGGGAATACCCAATTCACGGTTTATCTGCTTATAGCTCATACCATTGAGGCGTAATTCTGTGGCTTTTTGCTTGTTCGGATTCATTTGTGGATATCTAACTTTATGCCTAATTCAGTATATAGCTTTTATTATATCAAGGGGTTCAGCTTTTGTTAATATAATTGTGGATAAACAAAAATCCCCCCTCGGGATTTTTATGCTCTGTTAAGTATTTGCTAACTCGTTGTGCCGGGCCCCAGAGTCGAACTGGGCACGCCTGCCTCTTCAGGGCAGCGCTCTACCGATGAGCTAGCCCGGCATTTCCTGGTTTTGTAAGTAAGGGCCCTTATCCTGTCGTTAACACCCCCTCAAGCAGAAAGTTTATTTGCTCCGGATCGTCAGTAAAAAAATAATTTCTTCGGTCGTTATGTCGCGTACGGTCAGCTCTTCTTTGTTGCCGACCGTCCTGGGTTCGCAAATTGCTAAACCAAGGTCTATAAGGCCTTTAACTCTTATCATTTCTTCTGCCACTTCTTGGGCGTAGTCTCGCAAAGTTATATCCTCTTTTGGCGCAACGGACTCTTTGCTTTCACCTGGTTGTGTTATTTTTTCTTTCATCATGTTCTGGTGTCTTTATACAACTCCGCTCGAACTCATTTCCAGAAAAATACTTGATGACGGCGCGCTTCGCGCGCCAAAACCAAACCGCTCGGACGGGGCGGGCAGGAAAGGGGTTGAAGGGGAAGGGAATGCCCGCCCCGCCCTCGCTTTTCGCCGCCG
>CAZFTW010000053.1:0-5008 GCA_964521925.1 uncultured Candidatus Saccharibacteria bacterium
AAGAAATTTCCCAATAATAATTTTCGTTGTAGCTGCTCCATGGGTCAAACGCCCTGTCGAGTGTCGGCTGGGCAGTGCCAAACCAAAGAAAGCCGGAGCCTCTGTATCCCCAATTGTTGAATCTCCAGCTCCAAAATTTTGGTTGGGGGAATGTTGCAATCCTTGCGCTTTTGTCTTGCGTCTTGAAAAAGCCAATTGTTTGAAAGTACCCCTGCGGGGTTTTTAAGCGCAATGAATCAAAAAAGAAACCATCCTTAAAAGCGGGGTACGCATAGAAAAAGACAAGAAGCGGCACAACAAATAAAAGGACTTTCTTGTAACCTTTTTCAACATAAGTTGTTAGATTATCCAGACCAAGGGCAAAAAATATTGCGTAGCAAAAGGCAAAAAGAACGGAAAATTTGGTAAAAGAAAAACGGAATGCTTCTTTGACAAGAGGAATAAAATCTCTAACCACACTGTTTGCAAGATTGATTCCCGGTATATTGCTCCCAAGGATCAAAAAGGCAAAAAGGCCGGTTGCGGCAAACGGATACAGCAGTCTTTCCCTCCTCCGGAAGACGGTCCAAATCCCGAAAACAGAAACAAAAAGAAAACCCGTGGCAATCATTTGAAAAAGAGGGCTTGCCGAATGTTTTTTCCAATCCTTCATTATATACGCAAATTCGCCGTCTTTGGTATATTCGGACATATCAAGCATAAATCCTTTGAGGAATAAAATATCAAACAAGCCCCCTCTTGCTTTATTTTTAAGATAGATATCTTCGCTGGACATCTGGTTTATCTTTGCTTCAATTATCGTTTTTGAATTGGCAGGCAGCCCGTAAACATAGGGCAAAACCCAGTAACTGTTCATAATAAAGACGGTTGCCGTGACTAGTAAGACATGGCGGAATTTACCGGTGCCTTTTAGCCAAAAGAAAAATGATATAAAAACTACCAAAACGAGGTACGATATAAAGACCTGGGGGACAAACGCCTGCGGGCCGGATAATAGGGAAAAAAGAGCAAAATATAAAAGATTTTTTCTATTTGGAGAGTAAAGATATCTTAAAAGAGAGTAAACAAGCCAAGGGAGAAAAGCGAAGTGAACGATAAAGACTTCAAATGGGACATAGAACATTTGTATCGTTGCCAAGTTAAAAAGATAAAAAAGCGCTCCCAGGAAGGCAGGAAGTTTGGATTTAGTAATTCTTCGCAGAAGGAGATATATCCCAATCCCACCTATAAAATGCATAAGAAAAATAAAGAAGTAGCGAGTGAGATTTATAGGCAGGAAAAGCGAAAGAAGCCAGATAAATAATGTATGGAATAAGTTTGCCGCATGCGCCATTCCGTCATAAAGTCCGAGACCTCTGTATTCTTGCCAAACCGCAAATACGCCTCGCTTGAGGCCCTCTTCGAAATTAAACTCGGGATACAAGCTGTCCCAGCCGACCAAAAAAGTTCCCGGCCGGAAATTTGCCGCAAACAAAACTAATTCAAGTAATAGAAGAGTAAGAACCGGCCAATATTTTCCAAAACGAGGAACCATTTAATTTTTTGCAAAAATCCAGAGGAGATTTCTAATTTTAAATACTGAAGATTGAAGGCTGGTTTTATGCGCAGATGCGCGCTTTACCCTCTTTATTATCATATAAACCAAAGGCAATGCCTTCTCTGGAATAAGGCTGACAAGAACAAATTGGAGAAACATTGCAATAAGTGCCTTAAAAGTCGGCCTATATCCAAGTTTTATTATAGATAATATCCTTATTCGCAATGTGTTATAGAATCTTTTTTTGAGATTTTGCAGGGATATATTTTTGGAATGGATTCTGTAATACAGAAGTTTTTGGTTGAGATTTGCAAACTCCCCGTAGTTTAGAAGTTTGAAGAAGGTATAATAATCATCATTGGGTTCGTAGCCGCTTTCATAAAGAAAATTTTTATTTGGTAAAAGCTCTCTTCGAAAAAGGCAGGAAGGATGAAGCATTGGATGATAAATAGCATAGTTATTGTAAATATCTTTATGCTTTATTGGGAAAATTTTCTCCCCTGTTTTTTCGCTATCTTCATTGATGATTTCCGCTTGTGTACCCAGCATGATAACTCCCGGATGTTTTAACATATATTTTACCTGCCTTGCCAGGCGCTCCGGATGGCTTATGTCGTCGGCGTCCATACGTGCTATAAACTCTCCGCGGGCAGCCTGAAATCCAATATTTGCCGCCTTGCTGTCGCCTATATTTTCTTTCAATGTGATAAGCTGGATAATTTTGAGATAGCGGGTTTTGTAGCTATGGAGAATTTCAGAAGTATTATCTGCAGATCCGTCATTAATAATAATGAATTCAAAGTTCTTGTATGTTTGGGAGAGAATACTCTCCATTGCTTCGGCAACAAATCTGCCCGTGTTGTAGACGGGCATAATCACCGAAATTAATAGTTCCTTACTCTTCTTCATATAGGAATCTCTCCTTTAGTCCGAATGTCTTCGGCCTACAGGGGAGATTGGGAGCTGTTTTTTGAGAGTTGCGCTTTTTTGTCGACGCATTGTCAACAAGCGCTTCTCTGTGTTAACAGCTCCCTTGAACGCTATCGGGCGGATCCTTCCTGGGCCAACTCGTTCAGTGTCACTGGGGGGTGCGGCACGACGGCGTAATTTGTGCGCGCTATACCCTCGCAGTGTGCCGGCCATGCCCAGGACGAGCCTCCTCCGTCAAGAGCAGGATTCTCGGCCGGTCCAAGCAGGAGCTTGCGCTCCCTGGCCCAGGGTGGAGCCTGGCGCGGATCGCGTCCAGACCTGCTCGACCAAAAATTGACTATCCGCCACATGGCGGGAAACGGTGACCAGGTCTGACCTGGGACAGGTATTCGGTCCTCTCGAACGGCTATGGTCGGGCAGGTCGGTACAGGTTCTGTGGGTACGGATGTCGGGGGTAGCTCGAGTTGGGCGACATTCTCGAACTTTCCGTTGGACCACTGGCGAACCAGCCAGAGACTTCCGTCGTCTCGCCGCTCCGGGTACTCACGGATGATATATAGTGCCTCAGTCGGTGCAGGAGCAGTATAGGGGGCAGGGATTGCTGCTGCAGCGGGCCTGGGCGTTGCCGTCGGGCTAGGTGTAGCCGTCGCCGTGACGGTGGGCGTTGGCACGGCGGTGACAGTTGGTGCGACCGTTGCGGTTGGCGTTGCTGTCACGGTAGGCGTCGGCGTCGGAGTCGGCGTCGCGGTTGCTATCACCGCCGGAGTCTGTGTCGGCGTGGCTACCGCGGTCGGCATTGCCACCGTTGCGGTTGGCGCAGCCCCAGGCTCCTCCTGAAAACTTACGCCGCAACCCGTAGCCAGCAACAGTATGACCGCTATAACGGCGATCATGGTTGTTGCTGTCCTTGTGGTTGCCGCCGCCTTACAGCCAGTTGGACGGCAACCGTGAGAACCAAAATCAGGATACTTACCCCCAGCACTGCCCAGACCCACGGTTCAATGCGGGCCCGGGAGAGTGCCTGAAGGAAAGCTCCTCCGATGGCCAGAACGATGATGTTCCAGCCGAGGCTGACCACGAGCCCTAACCCCGCCAGGAGTCGTAGGACTACGGGGAGGTTCTGGCGTCGGGCCAGCCACTCCGCCCAAGTATCCGGGAGGATGAGGCTTTGGACGACAGCCCATGCCACGGCTCCGCCCAGAAACCACATCCAGTTCTCCGGCGTTCCGAAAGTGAGACCGAACGGCATTTCTTCCCTCCTTTTCGCTTTGGATTTCGCGCCCCCCGTTCTAGCTATAAATTCTCTATTACTACATAGTGATAGAGTAACTTACAGTCGGAATGGGAAGCACGATCTTCCTGTTGCCTGATGGAAGGAAAAAATTTACTCCCGAAATGTTAAGGTACGAAGTCCAGCTAAGCTGGACGAACACTGCAGAACCCTCCGTAGCCCTGAGCGAAGTCGAACGGGCGCAGGTGGGTCAAGGTACTTTTGGGCACGGAAAAACCTGGGCAGGCCGGATTTAGTTACGTTAAGTATAATTTCAATATTAGTTTGAGATAGGGAGCTGCCGAGAGGTCTTTGTGCTTTTTTGTCGACGGCGTTGTCAACAAGCACGCAGGCTCTCGGGCAGCTCCCTTCGGGGGCGTGAGATTATGGCCAGGGTAGTCGCCAGGCCCAGGGGAAGAAGTCGGCAGCATCGGTCTGAATTGTCTCCCCCGGGGAGCCGTAAAACTGCCAACCGTTCCGGTAGTCCCCTGGGCTTGCGAGCCGATAGCTCGCGGAGAACCCAGCCGGAACCTGGGCAACTGCTCGACCGCCGTAGTACCGGCAACCGGTTTGCCGGTAGCCGATGAGCACATTGCCCATGAACGGTCTACTTTCATAGATCGGTTGCCAGAGAGGCGTGGTCGCCTGTCCGCCAAACGCGGGGCAAGCCCACTGCTGGCCGGGGTCGGGAGCAGGGAAAGGCGGCGGTGTGTAGGGAGGAGGCGATGGCGGGCTATATGGCGGCGGGGTGTACGGTGGCGGAGCAGGAACCGGCGGCGGGTAGTAGCCGACTCCTCCAACCTGGACGAGATAAGACGGCAGTGAGTAGATACTCACTACTACCAGACCTCGCCGCCAGGCGTGATCCCGCGCCTGTTGCTCGACCGTCGCCTCCGGGCAGTCGGCTCCGTACACCCAGTACGATCCCCAACCCGAGTAGACAGTCGCTTGGGTACCCAGCGGTACCCTGAAGACAACTTCCGAGTAATTGATCCAGGCGATACTCGCGAGCGTATTCGGTGGCAGAGTGAAGGTTGATGCCGAGTAGGCCGTATACGCAGCGGCCGTACACCCGATCTGTGCCTCCGACCTTGCCGGAAACGCTCCCATGACGATGATCAACGCGAGGATGAGTCCGAAAGAACGCTGTAGCTTTGCCACTTTCCCCCTCCCTTTGTGGCTAATGTCGGGAGGTACCGTACGGTACCTCCCATTCTGCGAACTTTTCGATGTGCGCCCCCGCGCTATAAATAACCGATAAATGACCTCAA